>JBOGIZ010000546.1:0-7222 GCA_050747805.1 Vicinamibacterales bacterium
GTGCGCGAACTGCTGCGAGCCTGCTGCTCGGCCTCGAGATCCAGCTCGTCGACCGTGACGTTGAGATTTTTTCGCTCGTTATCGCGGTAGACGACGAGAGGCACTGCCGTTCCCGGTTTGGTGTTCACGACCATGGCGACCAGCGCATCGCTGTCTTTGACTGGCTTGCCGTTGTATTCAACGACGACGTCGCCAGGCTGCATGCCGCCCTTGTCGGCGGGGCCGTTCGCATTGACCTTGCTGATCGTTGCGCCGTTCGTGTTCGACATGCCGAACGCCTTGGCGGTTTCGGCCGTCAGCTTCTGCTTCGCCACTTCGACGCCGATGACGCCGCGGATGACTTTGCCCTGGCGGAGTTCGGGCAGCAGATCGCGGATGGCGTTGATCGGCATCGCGAAGCCGATGCCCATGTTGCCCTGGCGCTGATCGGTGAAGATCGCCGTGTTGATGCCGATCACTTCGCCGCGGACGTTGAGCAGCGGTCCGCCGGAGTTGCCCGGGTTGATCGCGGCGTCGGTTTGGAGCATGTTCTGCTCGCGGCCGGTGACGCCGCCAAAGGGACGGCCGAGCGCACTGATCACACCGACGCTCACGCTTTGGCCGATGGCGAACGGGTTGCCGATCGCCATGACCCAGTCGCCGGGCTGCATCTGATCGGAGTCGCCGAACCGGATCTCGGGCAGCGGCTGGTGCGGCATCTCCGTCAATTGAATGAGCGCGCTGTCGGTCAGCAGGTCGTGACCGACGACCTTGGCCGGATACGTTTCACCGAGGTCAGAGTTGTAGAAGCTGACGCGGATCGTCTCGGCGCCGTCGATGACGTGATTGTTGGTGAGGATGTAGCCGGCCTTGTCGATGATGAAGCCCGTGCCCGCGCCCTCCATCATCGGCGCCTGCTGCTGCGATCGGCCGCGGGTGCGCGGGGCCGGAGGCTGCGCCTGGTCGTCGCCGCTCCCGCCGCCGCCGAAGAAGCGATTCAACAGGTCGTCGCTGCCCCCGCCGCCGCCGCCGAAATACTCGCTCAGATCTCTGCCGCGCGCGCGGACCTCGGTCTGGATGTTGACGACCGCGCTTTCGTTCATCTTCGCGATGTTCCGAAACGTCGTCGCGTCAATCGGTCCGGTGAGCGGCGCGCTGTTCGCGGCCGGGACCCCGACGGTCTGCGCCGCCGACGCCGGTGTCAGATCGAGGCGCGAGGCGATGACCATGCCGACAGCCATCGAGGCCACGGCGAGAAGGACGGCGTAGAAGAGCGAAGTCTTGCGCGTGGACATGGTGTCTCCAGTTGCGGGGCCAGTCTCCAGTTGCCGGTTGCCTGTTACCAGTGGCCTGTGGCCAGTTTCCAGTTGCCAGTTGCCGATTTACAGAAGGACGAATTCGGTCTGCATCGGACCGCTGACGGTCGCTTCCCGGTCGCCGATGAACATGTTGATTTCCGTCCGTACACCGAACTCTGGTGTATAGACGCCGGGCTCGATCGTAAAGCCGGTGCCGGGGATCAGCCGCCGGTCGTCGTGGGTTTCGTAGTCGTCCATGTGGACGCCGTTGCCGTGCACTTCCGTGCCGAGGCTGTGGCCCGTCCGGTGGATGAACTGATTGCCGTACCCGGCGCGCTCGATCACGGCGCGGCAGGCGCGATCCACTTCGTACCCGCGCAGCTCGCGCTTCTCCTCGACCGCCTGCTTGACCAGGTCCACGGCCGCATCGCGCGCATCGCGCGCGGCATTGAACGCGCGCACGTACTTTTCCGGAACCTTGTCGCCGCCCGACGGGATGGTAAAGCCGACCCACGTGATGTCGGCGAAGACCGCGCCCGGCGTCGGCAACTTGCCCCACAGATCGAGCAGCACCACCTCGCCGTCCTGAATCGCGCGATGTTTATCGGCCGTTGGCATGTAGTGCGGATTGCCCGCATCCTCCTGCGCGGCGACGACCGGCGCGCCGTCGGCGATGAGCCCCTCATCCTTGAAGTAGCCGACCATCGCGCGCTGGACGTCCAGCTCGGTCAGCGGCCGTCCCGCCCGCCGCTGCTGGCGAACCAACTCGAACGCCCGATCCTTGATGCGGTACAGCCGATCCGACGCCGCGCGATGCGTCTCGAGCGCGTCCGACGACCAGACGGCCTCGAACCGCTGCACGAGATCCCCCGACGAGACGACGTCGGCGCCAAGCTCCCGGATCGATTCGACCGTCCCGGCGTCCACCCGCGAGATGTAGGGGATGGCGTTGCCGGGCGAATATTCCATCGCGACGCGCTTGGCCCCGTCGACGACCTCGCGCAGGCCCGAGGCGAGCGTATCGCGCTGCGAATAAATACGCTTGGAGCCGGGCAAATGATCGAGGTTGTGGGCCTCTATCGCGTGGACCAGCTTGCGTGGTTCGCCTGTCGCCGGAATGACGTAATACCAGCGGCGGGTGGTCATTTTGCCCGGCCCATCGAGTCCGGCCAGGCGACGCGCGATCGGATTCGATCCGTGAAAATCGTACAGAAGCCAGGCGTCGAGCCCCTCTTCCTGGAGGGCGCGCTGGACGGCGGGAATCAGCAACGGCATATCTCCTTTGAGTATAGACGGAAGCGGCGCCCGTTGCGGTCGATCCACCGCCAAACAGGCCTATAATCGACCTCGCCCGCCCGCTGGAGCACTATGCGCACCGTTTTTTGCCTGATGCTGATGGCCCTGTTGCCGCAGGCTCCGACGCCTCCGCCCCAGGCCGCCCAACCTCCGCTGACCTTTAAGGTCGAGGTGAACTACGTCGAGATCGACGCGACGGTGACCGACGCGCAGGGCCGATTCGTCCGAACCCTCACGAAAGACGACTTTCAAATCTTCGAGGACGATCGGCCGCAACACGTGTCAGCCTTCTCGATGGTGGACATTCCGATCGAGCGCGCGGATCCGCCGCTCTTCGCCGCGGCTCCCGTCCCCCCCGATGTCGTCTCGAACCGGCGGCCGTTCGACGGACGCGTCTTCATGCTCGTCCTCGACGATCTGCACACGAAATTCAGCGACACGCTGCGGACGCGCACGGCCGCGACCCAGTTCGTCGAGCGATACGTCGGCGCCAACGACATGGTCGCCATCGTCAATACCTCCGGCTCGACCAAGGCCATGCAGGAATTTACCGGCGATCATCGGCTGCTCGTGCAGGCGATCGATCGCGCGATGGGCGTGAAGGCCGACTCCGCGACGGCGGCCGCGCTCCAGGACTACGCGATGAACAGCAATTCGCGGCTGTCGTCGACGACGATCAACGCCGACTCGAACCAGGTCGAGCGTTATATGAACGCGCGCAACGCGCTGCGCACGTTGACGAACGTGTCCGACTATCTCGCGGGCATTCGCGGGCGGCGCAAGGCGCTTGTCTATTTCAGCGAGGGGATCAACTACAACACGACGTCCATCAGCGATTCGCGCGCGGCCGAAATCCAGCGTGAGACCCAGGACCTCATCGCGGCGGCCACGCGCGCGAACGTCAGCATCTACGGTGTCGATCCGCGCGGCCTGGTCACGGGCATGGAGGACACGCTCGAGATGGGGTCGTTTCCGAGCGACAACTCGATCAAGCCGACCGACCTGGTGGACGAGATGAGGACCGAGCAGGACAGCCTGCGGGTCGTGTCGAACGAGACCGGCGGTTTTGCCGTGCTCAACCAGAATGATTTCCGGAACGGATTCTCCCGCATCCTCGACGACAACAGCAGCTACTACGTGCTCGGCTACTACGCGTCGAACGACAAGCCCGACGGGCGCTTCCGAAAGGTCCAGGTTCGCGTGGTGAAGCCGGGTTTGATCGTGCACGCGCGAACGGGCTACGTCGCGCCTTCGTCGAAGAGCAAGGCGTCGGCCCAGAAACGCGGGGGTCCCGCCGACGAATCACCGGCGCTGCGCGACGCGCTGGACAGTCCGCTCGCCGTCTCCGGTCTGACGCTGAGCCTGTTCGCCGCGCCGTTCAAGGGATCGGGATCGAACGACGCGATCTCGATGTCGATCGAAGTCGACGGTGCGGACCTGCAGTTCACGCCCGACCAGGGGCTGTACGACGACGACCTCGAAGTGTCGCTGTTCGCGGTCGACGACGGCGGGAAAATTCGTGACGGCGCGCACGATCAGGTCAAGCTGCACCTGAAGCCCTCGACCTACGCGGCGATCCGATCGGAGCCGATACGGATCCTCCGGACGATCCAGATTCCGCCGGGCAAGTATCAGCTGCGCGCCGGCGTCCACGAATCGGGCGCTGGCCGCGTCGGCACGGTCATTCGGGATCTGGAGGCGCCGGATTTTTCGAAGGCTCCGCTCGTCATGAGCGGCATTGCGATTGCGTCGGCGTACGGCAGCCATGTGCCGACCTCCGCGCCTGACGCCGCCTCACAGGAGACGGCCAGCAAGGTGCGTGGAGCCGCCGACGCGCACGCGTACGATCTGCACGACGTCCTTCCCTCGCCGCCGACGCCGGCGCGCGAATTCCCTCGCGGCGACACCCTGGCCATCTTCGCCGACGTCTACGACAACGCCGTCTCGACGCCGCACCAGGTCGACATCACCGCGTCGGTGGTGTCCGATGGCGGGAGGACCATCTTTTCGAAGTCGGATGTGCGCGCGACCGACGAACTCCATGGGCAATCCGGCGGGTATGGATACACCACGCAGATTCCGCTGCAGGGCGTCGCCGGCGGCCGCTACGTGCTGCGGCTGGAAGCGAAGTCGCGGCTTGGCAGCGCGCCCGCCGTCATACGCGAAGTGGAGTTCCGGGTCAGGTAGGGTGCCTGGCACCGTTGGCACGATCCTGGCGCAAAACCCGCGAAGAATATGCCAGAGGTGCCAGCCACCTACTTCTCGGAAAACTTCTTGACGACCTTCGGCTCGATCGTGCCGTTGGCGTGCGAGAACATGAACTGGTTCGTGTCGATATCGGGCGCGTTCGGGCACGTGATCGTCAGGTCGATGATCTGATTCGGCATGAACGGCTGACGATACCTGGCGGTCCCTTCCGACACAGTCTCGCGCTTCTTGTTGTACCAGTACTCATCCACCTTCAGCAGCGCGATGGGGCCGCTCGACGTGTTCTTGACCTTCATGGTCGTGACGAGTTCCTTGCCAACCCGTTTCTGAGTGGGAATGATTTCGATCGACGCCTTTCCCTTGATCGGCACGATCCATTTGGCCGGGAGCGGCGGTGGGCTGGCCTTCTGGGTCGCGGGCGTGGGCTGCTGCGCGAACGCGGGTGGAATAGAAATCGCCGCGAACAGTGCGGCGGCGGCAAAGACGAAGACGGCACGCGTCATGGGTACCTCCCGGGAAACAAGCCGGAGGAATTATAAACCCCTACATTTCGCCGTTCCAGTCCTCCGGCTCGGGATTGGTCGAGCGAAATACTTCCAGATGCCATTTGCCGCCGCCCCACGGCTCGATCACCTCCGCGGCGACGACGTCGACGAGGATCTCGGCAAAGGTGCGTCCCTCGGGATCGCCCTCGAGGTGGTACGCCGGCTCGTCCCACGCGAAGCTCGGATAGAGCATCATCGTCAGGAACAGATCGTAGCCGTCGTCGACGACGATGAGCTGTCCGCAGGGACGCTTCAGGGTGGAGTGATAGACGAGGTACTTCTCGGCGCTGTGCGCGCGGATGTACCGCTTCAGCGCGAATTCGCGCGCGACGATCTCCTCGACGGCGATTTTCTTGTCCCAGCAGTCGCGGCAGTAGCGCTCTTCGCCGCGCGGCTCGGAAATCTCTTTGGCGCCGCACAGCGCGCATCGCGACTGTGCGACCGACTTTCGGGACATGAATCGATTCTATCGCAGGATCCGTGGGCCGGGGTGCGTGGGCCGTGGTCCGCGCGTGGCCGGCGTGCTTGCGGCTCCCCGTCCACGCGGCTGACGGATCACGGATCACGGATCACGGATCCGACCCCCGCCCCCCGGCGGAGCGCGGGCGCGTACATCTGCTCGGCGTATTCCTTCACCATTCGCCGCGCGGAGAAGCGTGGAGCGACCGTGACGATCGCCCGCCGCACAAACGCGAGCCAGCGCCGCGGAATCCCGTTCGCGTCGCGGGTGTGGAAGGCGGGCACGATCTCGCGCTCCAGCAGATCGTAGATCTTCGCGGCGTCGGCGGCATCCTGTGCGTCGGGATCGCCCGCGTCGGCGGCGTCGATCAGCCAGCCGTTGTCGCCGGTGTAGCCCTCCGCCCACCAGCCGTCGCCGATCGAGAAGTGCGGGACGCCGTTGAGCGAGGCCTTCATGCCGCTCGTGCCGCTCGCCTCGAGGGGTTTGCGCGGCGTGTTCAGCCACACGTCGCAGCCCTGGACCAGAAAGTGCGCGACGTGCAGATCGTAGTCGTCGACGAAGGCGACGCGTCCGCCGAAGGCGGGATCCATCGCGCGGCGGTAGACCTGCTGCAGGTGATGCTTTCCCGTTTCGTCGGCAGGGTGGGCCTTGCCCGCGAAGACGATCTGCATCGGCTGCCGCGAGGCATTCAGGATCCGTTCGAGGCGCCCTGGATCGTGGAAGATCAGCTCCGGACGCTTGTATCCCGTGAAACGGCGCGCGAACCCGATCGTGAGCGCGTGAGGATCGAGCAGCGTGCCAGCGGCGACGACCCGCGCGGCCGTGGCTTTCTCTTCCCGCCATCGCTCCCGCGCCCGTTCGCGGATGAAGGCGAAGAGATAATTCCGCAGCGCCGTCCGCGCCGTCCAGAGCGCCTCGTCGGGAATCTCCATGACGCGGCGCCACAGCTCGGGATCGTCGTGGCGATCGCGCCAGTCGGCCGCGAGGTACTGGTCGAACAGCTGCGACATCTCGTTCGAGATCCACGTCGGCGTGTGAATGCCGTTCGTGATCGCGCGCACAGGCCGCTTGTCGTCCGCCAGCCCGGGCCAGATCGGTCCCCACATTTCGCGCGTGACCACGCCGTGAAGCTGACTGACCGCGTTCACGCCGGTCGCCGTTCGGAGCGCGAGCGCCGTCATGTTGAACTGCGGCCCCGCGCCGTTGTCGTACGCGCCGAGCTGCATGAACCGATCGCGGTACGGGCCAAGCGTGCCCCAGCATCCTGCCAGGTGCGTTTCGACGAGGTTGAACGGAAAGGCGTCGTGCCCGGCCGGCACCGGCGTGTGCGTCGTGAAGACGGTGGTTCGCCGGACCTCGTCGAGCGCGCTGTCGAACGATTCGCCGGCTTCGATGAGATCCCGAATGCGCTGCAGGACGACAAACGCCGCGTGCCC
>JBOGIZ010000547.1:0-2791 GCA_050747805.1 Vicinamibacterales bacterium
ATCCCAGATCGCCAGCCAGCGGCTGTAGAGCAGCGACTCGTGCGTATCGTCGGGCATCACCATCAGCTCGTACGGCACGTGGTGCGCGCGGAGCAGATCGACGAGGCCGACCGACTGCGCGAAGTTCACGTTGCGGTCGTCGTCTCCCTGGATGATCAGCACCGGCGATTTCCACGAATCGATCGCCGAGATGGCCGACGACTTGTACGCGACGTTCTCCGGATCGAGGCTGCTGCCATACAAGTGCACGCCGGCCAGGTCGACGCCGGCGATGAAGATGTCGGAATTGCGCGCGAGCGCTTCCGACGTGAGCAGGCCGCCATACGACAAGCCCCAGATCCCGACGCGCGTCGGATCGACGTCGGGCCGCGACTGCAAGTACTTCGCGCCCGCGACGATGTCCTGGTACTCGGCGTTGCCGCGCAGATTCGTGTTCGGCGCCATGCGGAACGACTTGCCGTACCCGATCCCGCCGCGATAGTTGATCGACATCACGACGTAGCCCTGGCTGGCGAGCCACTCGTTCACGCCGTAGAAGGTGTGGTAGACCTCCATGTAGTGATACGCCGGCAGCATCTGGCGGATCGGCCCGCCGTGTACGAAGACGATCGCCGGCCGCCGCTCGCCCGGCTGGATGTCTTTCGGCAGGAACAGTTGATTGTGAATTTCGAGGCCGTCGGCGGCCTTCGTCAGCACGATCTGCGGCTTGACGTGCGCGTCGGTCGGAAAGTCCGTCGGCAGGATCGGATAGATCACCCGCTGGTCGTTTTCCGCGCACGGCGGCGTATGCGTGTCGAGCGACAGGATGCCCACAGACTGTGGACGTCTCCAGTCGGCCGTCAGCATCGCGATCGTTTTGCCCGACGGCAGCAGGATCGGGTCGTGTTCGATGCCTTCACCTTCGGTGACCTGCTCCGGAGCGCCGCCAGACGTCGGAACGCGCCAGATGTGGCGGCGCTCGATGTCGGTCGCGTTCGTTCCGTAATACAGATAGCGGCCGTCCACGGAGTAGCTGCTCGTTTCGATCTGGCCGTCCTGCGGCGTCAGACTGATCGGCGCCGCGGGACTCGGCACGTCGGTGAAGCCCGGGCCGAACACGTCGGTCTTCGACGTCGGTCCCGTATTGTGCGAGGCTCCGGACCCGGCGGGCGGTACGGCGACGGCGTAGAAGCGCGTCCATTCCTCGGGTTCGAGCTCGAAGAGGACGTGATCGCCGCGCCATGCGATCGTGTTGATGTTGTTGAAGACCTTCTCGTCGGCTGCGTTGTGCCAGAACTCCCGCGCGTCGCCGGTCGCGGCGTCGGCCACCCAGAATGCGAGGTTGTAGCCTCCCGCAAAGGTTGCGGTCGTCAGTCCCGGGCGCTGATTCGCTTGCGGTCCGCCCTCGCGGCCGCGCTCGCCAAACTGACCGCCGCGTCCGCCGCCGCGGCCGAACCCGCCGCGCCCGCCGCGGCCCTGCGGGGCGGCTGGGTTATACGCCGGTCCGGCAGGATTGCCGAGGCCGCCAACGCCCGGCTGCGACTGCTGCGCGAACGGCGTGCCTGGACGTTTGATGTAGGCGATGCGCTTGCTGTCGCTCGACCACGACGGGCTCATGTCCCAGTCGGTGCTCGGCGAGAGATAGTCGATCTTCTTCGTCGCCGCGTCATACACCGCAATGAAGCTGTGATTGGTGCGCTCGCTCACGAACGCGAGCTTGCGGCCGTCGGGCGACCAAACGGGATTCGTGTTCGTGCCCCAGATGTCGATGAACGGCTTCAGGCCCTTGTCGATATCGTTCGTACGCGGCGCAGTCCGCGCCGTCGGCACGCGATAGATCTCGCCATCCTTCGCGAACGCGATGTAGCGCCCGTCGGGTGAGAGTTCGCCGTTCGATGCTTCCGCGAGGCGCCACGAGACGCCGGGCACAGCCGTCTTCGCCGCCCAGATTGCGCGCTCGGTGCCGCGTGGATCGGCCGTGGGGTCGGCGACCCATCCCTCGCGATTCGGCGCCGTGCCGCGCGTGAACGTCACGGTCGCGCCGTCGTCTGAAATCGACACCTGCGTCACATCGATTCCGTCGTCATTGAGATAAGACGTCACGCGCACCGGATGGAAGTCGGGCGCGACCGCCGTGTAGACGTTTCGGCGGCCGCGATCGTTGGCCGTCCACGCGATGCGGTCCACCTTCTTCGCGGCAACGAGCTCCTGGGGAAACGCCGCGCTCATGAACTGCGCCATCGTCGGAACGTGATGGTCTGCGGGCGGAGCCGCCGCGCGCGGGGCGATGCTTCCGGCGAGCAGGATTGCAGTCGCGACGACGAGTGATCTCTTCAACATCGTGGGTGCCTCCACCATCGGCCATCGCCCATCGGCCATCGGTTATCGGCCATCGAGCATAGGCCATCGAGCATCGGCCATCGGTTATCGAACATCGGCCATCGGTCATCCCCCATCGCCCATCGCCCATCGCCCATCGGCCATCGAACATCGATCATCGCCGGCCAGTCGCATGTAGTCTCACGATCCGAGTAATTGGGATCGGCGGCGTCAGATTCTGCCCCTGCACTGGTTCCGCGTGGATGCGACCGACGATGTCCATGCCTTTGACGACGTGGCCGAATGCGGCGAAACCCTGGCCGTCGGGGTAGCGCATGCTGCCGAAGTCGAGCGACGGCGTGTCTTCGAGGCAGATGACGAATCCAGCCGTCGCCGAGTCCGCGTAGGCGCCGCGCGGCATCGACAGCGTGCCCGCTTTGTGCGTCAAGCCGGTTTTGGTCGTGCGCTCGAGCGGAATCGGGGGGAACCTGTC
>JBOGIZ010000548.1:0-3132 GCA_050747805.1 Vicinamibacterales bacterium
GCCCTGAGAGCCTTGGCCTGAACAAAGGGCCCCGCATCGCGGTGATTTATGCCGACGGGCTGATCGCGTCTGGCAAGAGCAGCTATGGCGCGACCGACGGCCAGGTGGTCGGCTCAGACACGCTCGACGATTACCTGCGCAAAGCGAGCGACGACAGCTCGATTAAGGCCATCGTGCTGCGTGTAAACAGCCCCGGCGGCTCCGCCATCGCCTCCGACATCATTTGGCGGTCGGTGATGCTGGCGAAAGCGAAGAAGCCGCTCATCGCGTCCATGTCGGACGTCGCCGCGTCGGGCGGCTATTACATTTCCATGGGCGCGCAGGCGATCGTCGCGCAGCCATCGACGCTCACCGGCTCGATCGGCGTGGTGCTCGAAAAGTTCGTCGTCGACGGCACGCTCAAGAAGCTCGGGATCAACATGGAGGCCGTGTCGAAGGGGACCTTCGCGGAAATGGATTCGCCCGTGCGGCCGTTCACGCCCGAGGAGCGCGCGCGGATGGCTGAACAGATGCAAGCCACGTACGACACGTTCGTCGAGAAGGCGGCGCAGGGACGCAACACGACGCCTGAAAAGATTGATTCGATCGGCCAGGGGCGCGTCTGGACGGGCCGCCAGGCGAAGCAGATCGGTCTGGTCGACGAACTCGGCGGCCTGGAGCGCGCGATCGCGCTCGCGAAGCAGCGCGCGAAAATTCCGCAGGATGCGGAAGTGGAGCTGGTGGTCTATCCGCCGAAGCCAAGCTTCTACGACCTGCTGCGCAATCCGCTCGGCGGCGACGATCGAGCCGCAACGCTCGGCGCGCTGCTCGGACTTCGCGACCCGCGCGCGCTGCAGGCTCTCGTGGGGCCGCTCCAGGTCTTCCATCGCGCCGAACCGCTGGCGCTGATGCCCAACGTGTTCGTGCGTTAAGAATCCCGGTCGAGGCACTCCCGCTCGAACGCCTCGTGCTTCTCGAGCAGCCGGCGATACACGGCCGCGCGCGAGGCGATCGGCCGCACCGCGTCGGCGGTCGTGTCCGCGAATCCCGCTGCGAGGTCATCCCAGCTGACAGGCACGCCCGCGGCGGCTCGATCGCCGTGCCACGCCCGAAGCGCCGCACCGAGCGCGGCGGCATCCGTGGTCGTCCCTGGAAGAACCTCCGCCTCGAACACGTCGGCGACGATCTGCAGGATCTCGCGATTTGCGGAGGCGCCTCCCGCCGCGCGGATGCGCTGGACATGGAGAGCGAACCACCGAGAGTGGAGCCGCATCGCGCACGCCTGGCCCTCCACGAACGCGCGAATCGCTGTTGCCGCGTCCAGCCGCAGAGCGCCGCGCGTTCTGAGGCCGGGCCGCGGGACGGGCGGCGTGATCTCGGCGGACAGCCACGGGAGAACGATGGCGCCGCCGGCGGTCGGAGCGGTGTCGCGCAGCGCCGCCGCGAAACCGGCCCAGTCGACGCCGCAGCGGTCGCGCATGCGCTCGCGCGCAAGCGATCCGTTCGCGAAGCAGACGAGCGCCATGTAGCCTCCCATCGCCGACGCGAACACATGGCCGTCGTCGGACGCGCCGATCGCGTCCGCCTCGCAGCCGCCGAAGACGGTATCGCTCGTACCGAGCGACACCGCCAGATCGCCGGCTCGCGTCAGCCCGAGTCCCACCGCAGTCGACGGATTGTCGCCCGTCCATGCCACGACATCGGCGGCGCCGAACCCGAAACGCCGTCTCCACGAGTGGGCAAGCGTCCCGATCACCGTCGGGGATTCGACAATCGTCGGCAAGCGCGATTCCAGGCCGGGCGCCGCGGCATCGATCGCCTCGCGCGACCAGCGGCGTGCGGCGATGTCCATCAGATTCATGCCCGACGCGTCGGCCGCGTCCACTGGCGCATCGTCGCCGATGAGGAGCGATGCCATGAACGAGCTGACCAGATGAACGCGCGCCGTGCGCGCGTATGCCTCCGGCGTGTCTTCAGCGAACTTGCGGATCTGTGCCGCCGTAAAACGCTCACAGGCGCGCGATCCGGTGAGCGCCCGAAGTGCGCCGTCGCCGCCAAGCGCCGTCGCGAGCGCGCGACACTGCGCGCTCGTGCTGCAATCCAGCCAGATTGGCGCCGTCGCGCGAGCAAGTGCTGCGCGAACGCGCGGGCCGATCGGGTCCATCACGTCGCCCACCGCGAGAGCGCTGCGAAGATCGCGCGCCAAATACACGCTCCCGTGTTGCTGCGCGGCGCCCGAGATCGCGCGTATCTGCGAGACGTCGATGCGTGCGGCCAGAACCACGCAGATCCGTTCCAGCGCATCGGCCCACATGACTGGCGGCGCGTGGACCACCTGAGGATCCGTCGAGGGCAGCACGCCCGATCGCGTGCCGTAATCGGCCAGCTCCCGATCGAACGCAAGGCTCGTCTGGAAGACGACCGTGCGGCGGTCGCTGTCGATGACGACGGCGGTCAGGCTTTGCGTGCTGAGATCGAAGCCCAGGTAGAGCGGCACGCCGGTGATGGTATAACGCGGGAATGGGGACGGGGGGCGCGCCATGAAGACGATCGCCGTCGCGTTGATGTCGGCGGCGGTAATGGCTTCCGCGCCGGCGCAGAAGAAGACGCCGGCGCCTGTCGCGCGGGTCTACGTGTTCACCGCCGCGACGCCCGCGCCGCCGGCGTCCGCCGATCGGCCCGAACGCGAAGAGGCAGTGAAAGACCTGCGCGACGCGCTCGGGAAGAAGAAAGGCGTCACGATCGTGGACGATCAGGCGGATGCCGACGTCAAGATCGAGGTCCTGAAGTGCGAAGCGCTCGACATGGGAAGCGGCGGCTACGGCGGCGAGGCCATTACCCCGCTCGACGAAAAGGTCATCCATCTGCACGCGGTGTCGGCCGTCGATCAGGCCGACTTCAAGGGGACCGCGCCCGGCTACTGGAACCGCGCCGCAAAGGACGCGGCGGATCGACTCGAGAAATGGATTGCGCGAGTGACGGCGACCGAGCGTCAGCGAGGAAGCCACGCGAACGGCGCGAGCCGGCGTCGCGGCGAGCGAGAGAGCGTGTAGGGGAGTCCGAGGGGCGAAGCCCCTCGAAAAAGATGTGGTGCGCCCTGCAAGACTCGAACTTGCGACCTCCTGGTTCGTAGCCAGACGCTCTATCCAACTG
>JBOGIZ010000549.1:0-6082 GCA_050747805.1 Vicinamibacterales bacterium
CCGTCGTCGTTGGTGACCAGGATGCGAGCCATCAGGAAGAAAAAGTATACTCACAACCACTATGGCGCTTCTCATCATCGTGATCGTCGTCGTGATCGTGCTCGGGGCGGCCGTCTCGATCTACAACGGCCTGGTCCGCCTGCGCGTGCAGACCGACAACGCCTGGGCCGACATCGACGTCCAGCTCAAACGCCGCCACGACCTCATCCCGAACGTGGTCGAAACCGTCAAGGGCTACGCCGCCCACGAAAGCGGCACGTTCCAGGCGGTGGTCGAGGCACGGTCGAAAGCCGTGTCCGTGCAGAACGCCGGCCCGGCCGAACGCGGTCAGGCTGAAGGCCAGCTGACGACGGCGCTGCGCGGCCTGCTCGCGATCGCCGAGTCCTACCCGCAGCTGCGGGCCGTGGAAAGCTTCACGCAGCTCCAGACGACGCTCGCGCAGATTGAAGAGGCGGTGCAGAACGCGCGCCGCTACTACAACGCCGTGGTCCGGGATCTCAACACGCGCATTCAGCAGTTCCCGTCGAACATCGTTGCAGGCATGTTCGGGTTCAAGTCGCGAGAGTACTTCCAGGCGCAGGAGGATGACCGCGCCGTGCCTCAGGTGAAATTCTGATGCGCCGAGCGCTGGCCGCGCTGGCGCTCGTTCTTGTTGCCGCGGCCCCCGCCGCGGCGCAACGATCACTCGTCATCGGACGCTTCGACGCGACGATCGACGTGGCGACCTCGGGCGACGTTCGCGTCGAAGAGACAATATCGCCTCGCTTCACCGGGACATGGAACGGGATTTACCGCACCATCCCGATCCAGTACCGGACGCCGCAGGGACTCAACTACACGCTTCAACTGCGTATCGAATCGATCACCGACGAGAGCGGGACGCCGCTGAAGTACGAGACGAGCCACGAGCGGCAGTACCTCAAGATCAAAATTTGGGTGCCCGACGCGGTCAACGCGTCGCGCACGGTCAAGCTCACCTACCGCGTCGCCAACGCGCTCAGGTTTTTCGACGACCACGACGAACTGTACTGGAACGTCACCGGCGACGAGTGGGACGTGCCGATCGAGTCGGCCGCGGCGCGGATCAACCTGCCGGCCGCCGTGACCGGCCTCCGCGCCACGGCGTTCCGCGGCGCCTTCGGATCGACGGCGCAGAACGAGGTCATGATCGAAGGACAGACCGTCCGAGTCGGGACCGATGGACTCGGGATGCACGAAGGCCTCACCGTCGTCGTCGGCTGGAATCCAGGCGTCGTGCACCGTCCGACCGCGCTCGAACAGGCCGCGCAGATTTTCGAGAGCAACCTGCCGCTCGGCCTTCCGATCGTCGTCTTCGCCGGCATGTTCTACCTCTGGCGATCGCGCGGCCTGGATCCCCAGCAGGCGCCGATCGTCACGAAGTACGATCCGCCCGACGGACTCACGCCCTCGGAACTCGGGACGCTCGTGGACGGCTCACCCGATATGCGCGACATCACGGCCTCCATCGTCGATCTCGCCGTCCGCGGATATCTGCATATCGAAGAGGTAAAGACCGGGCACCTTCTGCTGATGTCGTCGACCGATTACACGTTCACGCTCACAAAGGATCGATCGTCCTGGGACGCGCTCAAGCCGCACGAGCGCGCCTTGCTGACGGCGATGTTCGGCGTCGGCGATTCGGTGCTGCTGTCGGATCTGAAGAACAAGTTCTATCGCAGCCTGCCGGGGATCAAGGACGGCCTCGAGCAGATGCTCGTCGACGGCGGCTACTACACGGCCCGGCCGGATCGCGTCCGCGCCATCTACATCGGACTCGGCATCGCCGTCGGCGTCCTGATCCTCGGCGTCGGCACCAAGGCGATGAGTTCGATGGGGATGCAGCCGGCGCCCGCTATCATCGCCGGGATTTTGTCGGGCGCGATTATCATCGCGTTCGGGTGGTTCATGCCCTGCCGCACGGTGAAAGGCGCGCGGGAACAGGAACAGATTCTCGGGTTTCAGGAATTTCTCGCACGCGTCGACGCGGATCGCATGGAGCGGATGGTCAAGACGCCCGAGATGTTCGAGAAATTCCTACCGTTCGCGATGGCGCTGGGCGTCGAAAATCACTGGGCGAAGGCCTTCGAGGGCATCTACACACAATCGCCGCAGTGGTACACGGGCTACGGCCCGATGCAGACCTTCAACGCCATGCTGTTCACGAGCAATCTCTCGCGCATGTCGGTGGCTGCGTCAAGCGTCATGGCGTCGGCGCCGCGCAGCAGCGGCGGCTCCGGCTTCAGCGGCGGCTCGAGCGGCGGGGGTTTCGGCGGCGGCGGCGGTGGCGGATTTTGACACGCTGACGCGCCTCAACGGCCAACGCCCAACTACCCAAGACGTCCGTCGGCGGTGCGCCTTGCGGCGTTGGGAATTGGCCTGGAGTTATCTCTGAAGAGCACCGCGAGCAGCGCGCTTGCGACAAGCGCGAGCGCAGCGCCCGTCATGAATGCCGCGCGCGGAGAGATCTCGGTCCAGATCGCGCCAAACAGCAGACTCGCCGCGAGCGCGCCGAATCCGATCGCGCCGTTGTAGATGCCGAAGGCGATGCCGCGCGCCTCGATCGGCGCCATGTCGGCCACCCACGCCTTTTCCACGCCTTCGGTCAAACCGAAATAGATGCCATACGCGAGGAACACGGCGACGCTTGCCGTCAGCGACGTGAACCACCCGAACGCGAAGTAGATCCCCGCGTACCAGAAGTACCCGAGGCCGATCATGGCCCGGCGCCCCAGTCGATCCGACAGCGTGCCGCCAATAACCGATGAGGACATCTTCACGACATGGATCGCCGACCACACGAGCGGAATCCACACCGCGGCGACGCCGACATTGTTGAGGCGCAGGAGCAGGAACGCGTCGGTTGAATTGCCGAGCGAGAACAACGTGATGACAAACATCGCACGATAGAACCGCGGCGACAGACGCGCGCGATTCGACGTCATCGCGGCGCCCGGCGCCACGGCTGCCGCGCTCTTCGCGCTGGAGCTGGCGGACGGCAGGCGCAGGATGACGAGCACGACGATGACCCCCGGCAGCAGCGTCCAGGCAAACAGCGAGCGATAGGCCGCCGGATGAAAGTACAGGTACGCCGTCGCGGCGAGCGGCCCGATGACGGCTCCGGCGTGATCCATCGCTTGATGGAAGCCGTACACGCGGCCTCGGAGCGCCGGCGGCGCGTATGACGCAAGCATCGCATCGCGTGCCGATGATCGGATGCCCTTCCCCAGCCGATCGCCGAAGCGCAGGAACAGCACCTGCGGCCACGAGCCGACCATCGACATGAGCGGACGGATCAAGGACGACAGCGCGTAGCCGGCCAGGACCAGAGGCTTCAGCGCTCCCGACCGATCCGCGAACCAGCCCGAGACGATTTTCAGGATGCTGTTGGCGGCTTCGGCGACGCCCTCGATCACCCCGATCGACATCGCGCCGGCACCGAGGACTTGCGTGAGAAAGAGCGGCAGCAGCGGATAGATGCTCTCGCCCGCGGTGTCGGTGAAGAAGCTCACCCAGCCGAGCAGCCAGACGGGCCGCGATAGTCCGAAGCGGTCGAGCGGATTGCCGGATGGATCGACGCCGTACCGGCCGTCGCCTTGCGGAATCGGGCACACGGTGACGCGCTTATTCACGCCGCAGCGCGATCACCAGATCGACGCGGCTCGCGCGGCCGGCCGGAAGACACAACGCCATCCCGGCGCATCGCCGTCCGCGTTCATCTCCCGTCACACGCGCAGGAACAGGCGCCGCCGATACATCCACGCGAGCAGCGCGTAGAGCACGACGAGATTGGCGAGCGCGAAGGCGAGCGAGGCGATGTAGGGATCCGCGAACGGCTGGAAGGCGTGGACGTACGAATAATGCCAGAACGATTCCCGGCCGCCCGCGCCGTCACTCACCTTGATCCACAGAAGCGTCTTCACGAGGAGCGCCGAGGCCGCAAACAGCGTGATCGCGTTCGTCCCGAGCACGACCCACGGCTTCGTCCAGCCGCGGACGCCGCGCACGTCGATCAACCACGAGCACGCCGCGAGCAGCACGCACGCCGCTCCAGCCGTGAAGAAGACGAACGAGCTGGTCCAGAGGTTCTTGTTGATCGGAAAGAACGGATTCCACGCATAGCCGATCGCGATCCCCACGACGCCGGCGATCGCAAGCCCGCGGATTTTCTTGCGCAGCGTCGCGGGAGCGCCCAGCCACAAGCCAGCCGCGATCCCGAGCAGCGTCGTCGCCAGGGCGGGAATCGTGCTGAGAATCCCTTCAGGATCCCACGTCTTCGACTGCGACCACATGTGCGGCGTTCCGAACACCGCGCGATCGACATAGGCGCCCCAGTTTCCGCTCGGCGACAAATCGCCGCGTATTCCCGCCGGCGTCGGCACCATCGTCATCCAGAGCCAGTAGGCCACGCACAAGACGGCGGCGCCCGCGATCATCAGGAGGCCCTGGCGCCTGCGATCGCCAGCCGTGAGCTTGTACAACGACGCGGCCATCAGATAGCAGACGCCGATCCGAGGGAGCACCCCCGGGAAGCGCAGGTGCGCGAACACAAAATGCGGATACGCAGCGAGGAACCATCCGATCAGGATGATCGCCCAGCCGCGGCGCGTGATGCTCCCCCACGAGGTGCTCTTCTTCGACAGCGTCGTCGTGATCCCGACGATGAAGAGGAAGAACGGGAAGATCAGATCGGTCGGTGTCCAGCCGTTCCAGGGCGCGTGGTCGAGCGGCCAGTAGACGTGCGCGCCGTCCCCGGGGTTGTTCACGATGACCATCGCGGCCATCGTGAGGCCGCGGAACACGTCGAGCGACACGAGCCGCTGGGCCGGGGCCGCCCTCGGGACGACAGGTTCGGCGACGATTGCCCGATCCTGGAGATGCTGGACAGCCATGTTCGCATTCATTCTAATCCCCCAGGTTGTATTCTTCCCGGCGTGGCCCAACCATTCGAGGCCGTTCTTTTTGTGGCGTTCGGCGGGCCACAGGGATTGGCGGACGTGCAGCCGTTCCTGCAGAACGTCCTGCGCGGTCGCCGCGTGAGCCCCGAGCGCGTCGAGGAGGTCGCCCACCACTACGAGCGCTTCGGCGGCGTGTCGCCCCTGACCGAACTGACGATGAAGCAGGCCGCAGCGCTCGAAAGCCGTCTGCGGGAGCGCGGACTCGACCTCCCTGTGCGCGTCGGGATGCGCAACTGGCATCCATATTTGCCGGACACGATGGCCGCCCTGTCGCGCGCGGGTGTGCGCCGGGCGATCGGCGTCGTCGCGTCAGCGCAGCGCAGCTACTCGGGCTGCCTCCAGTATCGTGAAAATGTTCGCGAAGCGGGCGTCGCGCTCGCAAGCGGCGGACTCGCCGATGTCTCGGTTACGTACGTCAGCGACTGGCACCAGCATCCCGGGTTCATCGCCGCGCACGTCGATCGCATCCGCGCAGCGTTCGACCGACTGCCACCGAACGCGCGCGCCGATGCGCGCCTGGTGTTCACGGCCCACAGCATCCCCAAGTCGATGGCCGCCGAGTACCCGTACGAAGGGCAGCTCGTGGAGTCCGCCACACTCGTGCTTGACGCGCTCTCCAGCTCCCCTGCTTCCGTCATGCCGTGTATTCCGTGTACGCCGTGGCCAACGATCATCTACCAGAGCCGCAGCGGCCGCCCAGGCGATCCGTGGCTCGAGCCCGACATCGGCGAGTATCTGCGCGCCGAACACGCCCGCGGCCTGCGCGCGCTCGTGGTCTGCCCGATCGGATTTCTCTGCGATCACGTCGAAGTGCTGTACGACCTCGACGTCGAAGCGGCGGAGACGGCCCGCGAACTCGGCATCGACTTCGCCCGCGCCGAATCGGTCAACGCGCATCCGCATTTCATCGACGCGCTGGCCGACGCTGTGTTCAGCGTGTGGGCACGATACCGAAGCGGACGAGCCTTGCCGATCGTCAGCGGCCGCTGAGCTCACGCGTCTTCATCGGACCGACCGGCCCGGCGCGCGTAGAGATATGACGCCGCGAAGATCACCACAATCAGGCCAAGCGAGATCCAGCGGTTGATTTCGAAATGGATCACGCC
>JBOGIZ010000550.1:0-13019 GCA_050747805.1 Vicinamibacterales bacterium
ACGATCTGGCGCCTCGAGCGGCGAGGGGCCTTCCCGCGGCACCGCCGGATCTCACCGAATGCTGTGGCATGGCTCGAGCAGGACGTTTGCGACTGGATTGAGTCCACGCGCGAACAGACCGTGTGAGTACGGGGGCTTTTTTGCGGAAGGAGGTTCTGAATGTCCTCGTCAGAAAAGACGCGGCTGCGACTCCAGGCGATCGACGAGCGGCTCGCCCGACTGCGCGCCGAACGCGACCGGCTCGCGGCACGCGCGACGCAGGCGGAGCGTCGGCGCGATACGCGACGCAAGATCGTAATCGGCGGCACCGTGCTCGCGGCGATCGAGCACGACGGCGTGCCCGCGCTCCGCACGCGAGCCGAGCTCGTGCGCTGGTTGGAGGGACGGTTGACCCGCTCGAGTGATCGCTAGGTGTGTGAGCTGGCGCCGCAACCTGACGAGTAGCACCTCGAGTGGAGGCCATCGACGGTGGCGTGAAAAGGCCGCCGCCCGCGCGCGTGCGCGTCAGCCGGGGTGAGGTGGCCGGCGGGAGGCGCACTTTGGCGTTTCTTCGAAACGCCCGTGCGTGCGCCCCCGGCCGGCGTGGAGGGTGACTATGATCGACGAGTACGAGCCCCCACGATGGGGTCCGGGTGCGGCGCGCACGACGGGCTCGATCCATCTGTCGTTCCGATCGGGGTCGCGCGCCGGGGGCGCGTCGGGCGCGGCGGCGTTCGATTACATCAGCCGCACCGGAGAGTACGAGGATCCGGATCGCGATCCCGCCGTGTACACCGAATCGGGCCACATGCCCGCGTGGGCCGAGGACGACCCGCGCGAGTATTGGGACGCGGCCGATCTGTTCGAGCGCGCAAATGGTCGGCTGTACGTCGCAGCGGATTTCGCGCTGCCGCGCGAGCTGAGCCCGGAGGACCGCCTGGATCTGGCGCGCAGCTTTGCGCACCAGGTGACCGATCAGGAGCGGCTGCCGTACACGCTCGCGATTCACGCAGCCTCGACGGGAACGCCGACGAACACAATCCGCACGCGCACCTGATGTTTTCTGAACGCCGGAACGACGGCATCGAGCGCGATCGTGATGACTGGTTCCGACGCGCGAATTCGCGCGAGCCCGAGCGCGGCGGCGCGCCCAAGAGCCGCACATTTCATGGATCGGAGTGGGTCGAGCGTGCCCGCGAACGATGGGCCGACTTGATCAATCAGAAACTCGAAGAGCGCGGCCGTCCCGAACGCGTTAACCATCAGAGCTACGAGCGCCAGGGCCTCGATCGCGAACCCGGTCAGCACTATGGGCCGTCGGCGGCGCACCTGGTCAGCCGCGGCGATTCACACGACCGACTCGAGGGGGCCCTCGCGGAACGGAATGAGCAACGCCAACGGCAGGACCTGGACGGGGAGATCGATCGACTCGAGGCCTTGCGCGAGTCGATCATTCGGGATGGTGTACTAGACGACCGCGCCGTCGAACCTCGCGATTATTCGCATTCCTGGCGCGGCGATGTGAGCGATGAACCGCCCCGGGGGAGATAACCATGTCGAGTGCGATCGAAGAGTTCCGCGCCCTTCGCGTCGTCGTCCAGGACGTGCAGGGGCAGCTCGTGGATGTCGCGAAGCTGCTGGGAACGCTCCGCGACGATGTTTCGACCCTGGCCCAGAATCCCGACCTTCGAACGTTGCTCCAGGAAGAGCAGACCTGGCTCGCGCGCGCGACGGATCTCGTCACGCAGGTCCGGGCCCTTCGTGAACTCGAGCGCAGTCAGCACCGACGCGCGGTGTGGCGACGGTGGGTGGCTGCCGTCGTATTTTCACTGGTGTCAGCCGCCGCGTGCGGCGCCGGGTATGTCTGGGCCGCGAAGCCATACGAGTCGGAGTTGGCGAGCCTTCGGGAGCGCGTCGAGCTGCTCGATTTCGTCGCGCAGCGCGTGATAACGATGACGCCGGCGGAGCGGCGGCAGTTCGATGCGCTCCTGAAGCCCGGGGACTTCCGGCCGCGCTGATCCCTCGACGCAGGCAGAACACCCCATTTGACGTTAGCCGAGAGCCCGAAATCGCTTGCCGCTACCGAATCCTGGTAACGGCACCGCGAGCGGTCCCCGCAAGAGGAATTGGAATGCCTCATCGTCGAGTCGACGCAGTTCCCCGAGCGTCATTCCCGTCAATCGCCGTAACGGCCGGTACACGTCGTTCGTGCTCCGGCAGCCGAGATCGAGGAGATGGCCCTCAAGCCGCGCGCAATTTCCTCGCGCGGCAAAGGCGGCCGCCCGCACCCGGAGCAGTGATTGATATTGCTGGACGGTGATTCCGTACACCCGATCGAAGCTTCTCTCGAGGGTCGGGGCGCTGACGTGTACGCATCGCGCGATGTCAGACACGTACCAATTCGTTCGCGGATTGCTTTCGAGCAGGAGCGCCGCGCGTACGGCTGGTGGCCACGCATGTTCGCGCGCGAACCCGCCGTCGATCGCCTCCGCCCATTCCACCACGATTCGATCCGACTCGCCCAGGGCGTAGGTTGAGAACGCGGGCAGGGGAGTCAGCGCGAAGGCACACGGTCTCCGGTCGAGTGTTGTGTGAAACCACGTGTGGAAGGCGACGGCGCCCCGCGTCACGGTCTCTCGCACGCTGGTCCAGAAGCACAAGGCCTCCGCCAGAGTGAGCGGCACCGGCGCGTCGTCGAGCAACATCCGGACATCCGACGCGAATGATTCCGGACGGAGGACAAGCACGGACCCGACGAAGTGCTGACACGCTTCCGCCATCCGATGCGGATAGTGCGCGCGAATGGCAAACGGCCGACCTGGGGGCTCCATGGCAAATTCTACCCGAACGGCATGAGCATAATCGCGCAACAGCCACGCGCGAATTGATCAAAAACGGATCACGATACTTGTTGCCTCGCGGTCCCGCCGTCCGCACAATGCCCGCCTACCCGCTGTGAGAGCCCTATGCTGAAGCGCACACTCGCTTGTCTCGCGATGCTTGGCTCGCTGTCGATCTGCGCCTGGGCGCAGAGTCCCGTCCAATACATCTACGACGACCTCGGCCGGCTGGTGGGCGTCATCGATCAGAGCGGCAATGCCGCTACATATACGTACGACGCGGTCGGCAATCTGCTGTCGATCACACGCACGAGCGCGGGCACCGTGTCGATCATTTCCGTGTCTCCCTCGACCGGCGCCGCGCCGGGCGCGACGGTCACCATCAACGGCACGGGCTTTTCGGCGACCACCAGCGATGACACCGTCACGTTCAACGGAACCGCGGCGACGGTGACGAGTGCGACCACGAATACGCTGACCGTCGTCGTCCCGTCCGGCGCGACGAGTGGCACGATCGGCGTGACGACCCCGTCGGGATCCGCGACCAGCGGGAGTCCCTTCACCGTTACAACCGGCAACGCTGCGCCGACCATCACGGCGTTCACGCCCTCCGTCGGCGTCGCGGGGACCTCGGTCACGATCACGGGAGCGAATTTCGACGCCGCGCCATCCAATGATCGGTTGCATTTCAACACGACGGCCGCGCCGCCCGCCTCGGTCACCACGACGACGATTGGCGTCAACGTACCCGCGCCGGCGACCTCCGGGCATCTCAGCGTCGCGACGCCCTTTGGGATGGCCGTCAGCACCGACGACTTCTTCATCCCGCCGCCACCGCATTCCGTCGCCGACGTGCTCGTCACTGGCCGGCTGACGCTCGGAACGGGCTCGGTCGTCACGATCGGCACCGGTGGAAAGATCGCGCTCGAATTGTTTGATCTTCCGCGGGGTCATCGGGCGAGCGTCACGTTCACGGCCGGAACGTTCTTTGCGGCGAATGCCTATGTCATCGATCCCCACGGCGCGACGGTGGCCAATACGCTCATCGGCAGCAGCGGCTTCATCGACGTGTTTCCTGGGCAAATTGACGGGACCTCGACGGTGGAGATTGCCCCGCTGTCAAGCTACACCGGCCACGCCACCGTCACGGTGTACGACATGCCCGCCGACCTTTCAGGCTCGATCACGCCGGGCGGCGATCCACTCACGCTGTCCTTTACCACTCCGGGCCAGAACGCGAAGGTGACGTTCACTGGCACGTCTGGTGAGCGCGTCAGCCTCAAGATCAGCTCGGGCCCCCTTGGCGGCGTATCGATGCTTAACCCGGACGGGTCGGTCCTCGCCACGGGGTCGATTGGAGCGGTCACGTCGTTCATCGACACCCTGGTGCTCCCGACGACCGGGACGTATGCGCTGACGGCCGATCCCCTTGGTTCAGGTACCGGGAACGTCACGTTCACCCTGTACGACGTGCCGGCTGATCTGACCGGTCCAATTATCGCAGGCGGCAGCCCGGTGAATCTCACCCTCGGCACACCCGGTCAAAACGCAACCTTGACCTTCAGTGGAACAGTCGGCCATCGCATGAGTCTGGCGATCAACGGTTCAGCGGTCACCGCCATCGTCTCGATTCGCACCTTGTCAGGTACCGTCTTGGGATCCGCTACCAGCGGCGTCATTTCCACGTTCATCGAGCCGGTGACGCTTCCGACAACCGACACGTACAACGTCGTCGTCGATCCCGGCACGTACAACACGGGAAACATCACGCTGACTCTGTACGATGTGCCGGCGGACGTGACCGGCACGATCACGACGGACGGTACGCCCGCGAACGTGACCATCGGCACGCCGGGTCAGAACGGAAGCCTCACGTTCTCGGGCACGGCCGGCCATCGTGTCAGCCTCAGGATCAGCGGGAGCGCCCCAAGCGGAACCGTTCAGATCCGTACATCGACTGGGACAGTACTTGGCTCGGCGTCAAGTGGCGTTCTGTCCGCGTTCATGGAACCGGTGACCCTGTCCGCTACCGACACCTACACCATCTATGTCAACCCGGGCGGAAACGCGACTGGCTCTCTGACCTTGAATTTGTACGACGTGCCGGCAGATACCACCGGATCGGCGACCGTCAACGGGTCCGGCGTCGGCGTCACACTCTCGACCCCGGGCCAGAACGGCACCGTCACCTTCAGCGGCACGGCGAGTCAGCAGGTGACGGTGCACGTGACCGGAAACACGATCTCCCCGGTGACGATCAAGCTGCTCAAACCCGACGGCACGCCGCTCACGTCGACGACCTCCAGCTCCACGTCCTTCAACCTGTCGAGCGAGACGCTTCCGACGACCGGCACCTACACCATCGTGATCGATCCGGGCGCCACCGCGATCGGAACACTGACCGTCACCGTGACGCACCCCTGAGCGAGGACGTATGCGCACCGCGACTGCCTCTCGTGCACGCGATTTCGCCCGCACGGCGTTCCTTGCCAGCGTCATTGCGCTGGCGATCACGTCGGATCACACGCAGATTCGCGCCCAGCAAGCCGCGACCGTCCCACCGGCCGGTGAGTCGGTCACCGCGTTGCCGGACGGCAGCGCGCTCCTGATCGGTGGGGAGCACACTCGCGGTCTCGTGCAGATTCGTGCGGCCGACGGGAGCGTCGCGACGCTCGATGTGTCGCCGCTCACGCCGCGGGCGTGGCACACCGCCACCCTGCTGTCCGACGGGTCCGTCCTTCTCGTCGGCGGCACGGACGCCGCAGGCACGACGCTCGCGGCGCCAGAACGCTTCGTGCCGTCGACGCAGACGTTCGAGGCGTTGCCCGTTGATGGATTTGCGCCGCGGGCACACCACACGGCGACGTTACTGACCGATGGCCGCGTGCTCCTGGTCGGAGGCACTCCCAACGATGTCCTCGGTGACGACGCGGACGTGTGGGATCCCGCGACGCAGATCGCGCAGCCGGTGAGTTCGATGCTCGCCGCGTCCCGCCGCGACCAGACGGCGACCCTCCTCGCGGACGGCCGCGTCTTGCTCACTGGTGGAGAAGCAGGGGACGGCTCGGTCGCGCCCTCGACAGAAATCTTCGATCCTGCCACGAACCAGTTCCTGACGGTTGACGGCCCTCCGGTGGAGTCGAATGCGTTGTATGTGACCTACGTGTCGCCCGCGAACGGAACCAGCAACGTGCCCGGCGACTCGATGATCGCGATTCGCTTTTCGCAGCCCGTCGATGCGCGCTCCGTGTCGGACGACACGGTCGGTCTCAGCGGGCCGGGTGGGGCGGTCACCACGATGCTCGTCCCGGCGGAAGGTGGCAGACTCGTGTTCGTCCGGCCGAGCGACACCTTACAGCCGTCATCCACATACCGCCTGAACCTCACCCGGTTGGTGAGCGTGCGCGGAGAATCCGTCGCACCGACGGCCTTCTCCTTCACGACAAAGGATCCGCCGGATCAAGCGAATCAGGCCGACACTGGCATCTGGACGCCCAATGGTGCGGACGGCTGGCGGGTGAACGCGGGTTCGTCGCCGTGGCAGAGCCTTCCGCCACGCATGGCGCCGGGTGGCGTGACGGCGCTGAGCGGGCAGGTGCTGAAGCTTGACGGCAGACCGCTGGCCGATGTGACGCTGGCCATCGATGGGCATGAGGCGGCCAGCGACAAGACGGGCCGATTCCTGCTACTGCTCCCCGGCGAAGTCACCGGGCGTCACGTGCTCGAGATCCAGGGAGCCTCCGCCAACAAGCCCGGACGGACGTACGGATTCTTCGAGGCGGGTCTGGCGCTGACGGCCGGGCAGACGACCGTGCTGCCATACACGATCTGGATGCCGCGCCTTGATACCGCCCACACGGTCCGCATCCCGTCCCCGACGACCTCCGACACCGTGATTACGACCCCGTTTATCCCGGGCTTGGAACTACACCTGCCGGCGGGCACCGTGATCAAGGACGACGAAGGACAGATCGTCCGGGAACTCGGGATCACGCCGATTCCGCTCGATCGTCCGCCGTTTCCGCTTCCACAAGATGCGCAGGTGCCGATCTACTTCACGATCCAACCGGGCGGGGCGTACCTCTACAACGTGAATCCCGCCGCCCCCAAAGGCGGCCAGCTCGTGTATCCCAATTACCGCCACGAGGCGACGGGCATCATCGCCCGCTTCATGCACTACGACCCAGACCTGCTGGACTGGTACGTCTACGGGTGGGGCACCGTCCGGGGTCCGCAGGTGTTCCCTGATGCGAAGACGCGGTTATATTCCTTGACGGGCGCCATGTTTCTGACCAGCCCGTCGCCGCCAGGAACCGCTCCGGCCCCTGGCGGGGGCTCCCGCGGCGGAGATCCCGTCGATCTCGGCACCGGACTGTTCGTGCTCGAAAAGACGGATCTCTATTTGCCGGATGTGATCCCGCTGGCGCTGCATCGCACGTACCGCCCCGCCGACCCCGTGGTGCGGCCCTTTGGCATCGGTGCGACCCAGGACTATGCGATGTTCCTGTGGTCGGCCCAGGAATATCAGCAAGTCGATTTGATTATGCCCGACGGCGGCCGCGTGCACTATGTCCGCACCTCGCCGGGGACCGGCTACACCGATGCCGTGTTCGAGCACACGGCGACGCCGACGCGTTTCTATAAATCGACGATTACGTGGAACGGGACGGGTGGGACCTGCGGTTGCGAGACGGCACGGTCTACGTCTTCGGTGAGGTGGCGCCACTGCAGGCGATCCGAGATCGGTTCGGCAACACCGTCACGGTCGCGCACTCAAACGGTCAGACCGGCGACGTGACACGGGTCACCTCCCCGAATGGCCGGTGGATCGCGTTCACGTACGACACGAGCCACCGGATCACGCAAGCGGCCGACAACATTGGTCGCACGGTGGGGTATCAGTACGATGCCAGCGGTCGACTGTGGAAGGTGACCGACGTGGCGGGTGGCGTCACGACGTATACGTACGACAGTTCGAACCGGTTGTTGACGATCACGGATCCGCGCAACATCACGTACCTCACCAACCAGTACGACACACACAACCGCGTGACGTTGCAGACGCAGGCCGACACCTCGACGTACCAATTTGCGTACACGCTCGATGGGAGCGGCAACGTCACGCAGACCGACGTGACGAATCCACGCGGCTATGTGACGAGCACCGCGTTCAACACCGCCGCGTACCCGACGAGTACCACCGAAGCGGTGGGTGAAGATGTCGAGCGCACGACCACCTACACGCGCGACGCGACGTCGAATCGGGTGACGAGCGTCGTGGATCCCCTCGCGCGTGAGACCGATTACGGATATGACGGCGAGGGCAACCTCACGTCCGTGACACGGCTCGCTGGCACGTCGAATCCGGTCACGACGACGTTGACCTACGAGTCGGCGTTCAATCAGATCGCCAGCGTGACGGATCCCCTCACTCACACCACGTCGTTCACGTATGATGCGCAGGGACACCTGACGACCATTACGGATCCGCTCTCGCATCAGACGACGTTGACATATAACGCAGCGGGGCAGCCGCTCACGATGACCGACGCGGCGACCGAAACGGCGGCGCTGAGCTACGATCAAGGCGATCTTGCAACGGTCACGGATCCGCTCGGCAACGTGACAACACGGTTCGTTGATGCCGGGGGCCGTCTACTGCGGGTCACCGACCCGCTGGGCCGCGCTAAGACCTACTCGTATGACGCGCTGAATCGCGTGACGGCCATCACGGATCCTCTCGGCGGGCAGACCGCCTTCACCTACGACGGGAACAGCAACCTGCTGACGTTGACGGACGCGAATACCCACACGACGACGTGGACGTATGACGACATGGACCGGGTGGCGACCCGCACGGATCCTTTAACGCGGTCGGAGAGCTACACGTACGACGCGGACGGGAACCTGGCGCAGGCCACCGATCGCAAGAGTCAAGTGACGAGCTATACATACGACGCCCTCGATCGTCGGGCGCTCACCACCTACGCGGACACGTCGACGACCGGCTACACGTACGACGCGGGAGATCGCACCACCGAGATTGCCGATTCGACGGGTGGGATCATCACGCGAGCCTACGATGATCTCGATCGGCTGAGCTCGGAGACGACGCCGGAGGGAACGGTCGGGTACTCGTACGATGCCGCCGGTCGGCGCGCAACTATGGACGTAACCGGCCAATCGGAAATTAGCTATGTGTTTGACGATGGAGATCGCCTGACCAGCCTCGCGCAAGGCACGAATGTCGTGGCGTTTGGGTACGACGACGCGAACCGGCGGACGTCGCTGACGCTACCAAATGGCATCGTAACCGAGTATGGATATGACACCGCATCCCACCTGACGTCGCTCACGTTCAAGCTCTGGGATACGCCACTGGGGGACCTCGCATATTCGTATGATGCGGCTGGCGAACGTACGAGCGTAGGCGGCAGCTGGGCGCGCGCGAACCTACCAGCAGCACTGTCATCGGCGACGTATGATGCGGACAATCAGACCGGGACGTTCGGCGGCGTCTCGTTCAGTTACGACCCGAACGGGAGCCTCACGAACGACGGGACCAATGCCTACAGTTGGAATGCACGGAATCAGCTCGCAAGTATCAGCGGCGGCGCGTCCGCCTCGTTCGCCTACGATGGAACGGGCCGCCGGCGGAGCAAGACTATCGCGGGCAGTTCGACGGCTTTCCTGTATGACGGCTTGAACCCAGTGCAAGAGCTCGTCGGCGGCAGCGCGAGTGCTAACCTACTTACCGGGCTGGGTGTAGACGAGTACTTCTCGCGCGATGACGGAAGTCCAGCATTTTTCGCCAATGATGCGCTTGGCAGCACTGTCGCGTTAAGTGACGGAACCGGCACCGTTCAAACGAACTACGCTTATGACCCGTTTGGCGCGACGACCTTCAGTGGGGCGACCAGCGCGAATGCGTCGCAATTCGCCGGGCGCGAAAACGATGGAGCGGGTCTGTACTTCTACCGCGCGCGCTTCTACAATCCGGCATTGCAGCGCTTCTTAAGCGAAGATCCTCTGGGGACCGCTGGCGGGCTGAATCTGTTCGCGTTTGCCGAGAACGCTCCGACGGTGTTCGGGGACCCGCTCGGTCTGAAGCCGTGCTCCAGATTTGGTCGCTGTGGTCCGCCTCGGCGCGGCGCGAGGGGTGGCGGTGGGGGCGGCGGGAATCCTCACAGTGCAGATCCAGAGCCACGGAGTGGTTGCCGGGAGGGAGTTCCGACGCCTAGTGCTGGTCAGGACCCTCTCGGTTTGGGAGGGCTTGCTGGATCGTACGCTGCGTTTGAGGATCACCTCGATCCCTGGCTGGTTGGCGGCGCAGCCATTGTGAGCGGTGGCGTTGTGGCTGTCGTCGGAGCGACAGCAAGCGCGGGTCTAGTAGCAGCGCTACCAGATACCTTTGGGATAAGCGCGCTCCTGCTTCCTGCGACTGGGCTCGTAACTGGTGGAGGCGTCGCGCTGACAGCATGGGGGGCTGACATTTACATTAATCAAGTCAACAACCTCGTAGGAACTCACATCCCAGGACCAGGGGATGTTGTGCCCTTCCCAAGGTTTCCATCGTGTCGATAACCGTTGAAGGGTAGTCGTGAGTCACAGACGACTGATCGCTAGAACGATATATGATGTTGTGATTCTAGTGGCAGCCCTCGTCCTTACAGGGCTTCTTCAATGGAAGGTCCTGCACGGATGGCTCCATTTGTCGACTGCGGGCGTGATTCTTCTAATGGCGCCGACCTTACTAGTGCTGAGTCTGACCAGCTTGTACAGCTATGTTGTTACGTGGCAGCGCCACTACATTCACAAAGAAAGCATTCTAAGAAATGGCCTAACTGGACAAGGCCTGACGGAATGGTTTCAGTCGCCGAACGGACGATTCGATCACGTATTCCACATTGGCGTGTTCGGTTTTGTATTAGCGCTACCGCTGGCGCTGACACTCGTATTTGTTTTTCTTCATGAACTCGAGGAAACGATTGTCTTCGCCTTAATATCTGTCGCGGTGGGTTCATGGAGTATTCCTAAAATAAGGAGGATCCGACGTCCGCGGTAGCGTTAGCAGACGATATTGACAGGTGCACACACTGGAAATGATGCCTCGGCCGCCGTCGGTTGTGATGCATCGTTCGTCTCCACGACAGTGCCCCTTACTGAGAGTTGAACCAGTCGCCTACGCCGCCTCTCGCGGATGTACGTCCTTCTTGATCCGTTCTGCAGAGGCACGTGTCGCGACGTCGAGGTCGTAGGCGCTCTGCAGATTGATCCAGAACTCCGGCGTCGTCGAGAAATAGCGCGCGAGCCGCAGCGCCGTGTCGGCGGTGATGCTGCGCCGGCCGTTGGCGATCTCGCTCATCCTGGTGACCGGCACCCGCAGATCGCGGGCCAGCCCGTTGATGCTCAGGCCGAGCGGTGTCATGAGATCCTCCCGCAGAACCTCTCCAGGATGTACCGGCGGTAGTCGGCGACTCTTCGCCATCATTCCCTCCCTACGCTAGTGATAGTCCACGATCTCCACATCATCGGCGTCCCCGTCGTGCCAGACGAAGCAGATGCGATACTGATCGTTGACTCGAATGCTGTGCTGCCCACGCCTGTCGCCCGCGAGCGCTTCGAGCCGGTTGCCGGGGAATGCCGCCAGATCGCGGAGTTCACGAGCCGCGTGTAGCTGCTGCAACTTCCGTTGGGCGACTCGCGCCACCCGCTGTAGCCGGCGGCTGAACTTGCCAGCGAACAGCGCCTCGGCTTCGGGGTTCTTGAACGACCGAATCACGTGACGACCACACTATAACGTTTGGCGTTATACGTCAAGCAGGATGGCTGCTCATGGCCGCCTTCTTCTTTCCTGCCTTGTCCCACGCCTCGCGCGGACTGCTCGCCCTTTCCATCGGTCTCGCGCGGGAAACCAACGTCGAACGCGATGGAAGCGATGGAGACGGATCGCAGTCGCCCAAGTCAGGTGCATCAAACCGACCCCCTGACTGGCACTTTCGTGGTAACACCGGGGTAACAAAATCGCGGTGCAGGGTGGCAATTCACGAACGCGCGTGAAACGGACAAACCGCAAAAACGATCAATGTTTATGCGGTGTTTCGCAGCGCCAGACGTCGCGCGCAAACGGCTGAAAAACTGCCGAATTTCGTCTGGGGGTCAGGGGGTCGCTGGTTCGAATCCAGTCATCCCGACCACTTTTTCATAAGGCCCATTCCGGCCACATGGCTAACAGTTCATTCCGGAGACATAGGTAACACTCTTGCTCCGAACGGACTGTCGGTGGGTTTGACCCGAATGGATTCGTCGTCGAGATACTGACCGCCGCCCGGACGCGCCGTCCCCGGTTGAGCGGGATTCGCGCCGCCCTTCGCTGTCGGCGGCGTCGGAAGCGCACCAGGTCTTGGAGAGGTGAGGACCGCGCCCGGCTGCGGACTCGTCACCGAGCGCTGACGGGCCGTCGCCTGCGCTTGATGTAGGCGCTCCTGGATCTCGCGGATGGCCTGTTCGCGGAGTTCCTGGATCCTCTCTTCGTTGAGTTCGCGGAGTGCCCGGGCCTTCTCATCGACGGTCGGCTGCTGAAACATCGGCGGCGCGGGCGCCATGCTCTTCGCTGGCGGATGACTGCTCGGCATGATCGTGACGCGGTCGTATATCGACGCGCCCGCCATCGGCACGGCGCGTCGCGCGGCAATATAGCCGCTCGCCGATCGCAGCAGCGTGTCGAGCGCCTCGCGCTCGGGCACATTGATGAGCTCGATCGTGATGAGTGGTCCCGTAACCTTGTCAGCGTTCAGAATCGTCGTCCGGCCGACGCGCGCCCACTCGTCGAGAATCTGCGCCACCGACACGTTATCGGCGAGGATGGTCACGAGTCCGTCGTGCATCGACAGTTTGAGATCGCTTGCCGATGCGGACAGCGGCAGGCCCCAGGCGATGCCCGCCAGAATGGCCCAGCGCATCCAGAGGTGTTTCATAGCGCCCTCCGCCGAGATCAAAAATGGTTGGCGCGAGCGGGCAGCAGGCGGCAGCGAGCAACCCCTTCGCGTTCGCCGCCATTAGGCGTCTAACGCCTAGCAGGGTGCTGAAAAAGTAACTCGTGAGGGATCGACATTGTGATCCCGTCGTACTACTATGCTCCCGACGTTTCTGAAGGGAGCGACCGCATGCGTGGACCTGACGAGCAGACGAGCCACATGT
>JBOGIZ010000551.1:0-2764 GCA_050747805.1 Vicinamibacterales bacterium
CCTTCGACCCGGCCGCCGCCACGCAGATCGCGCACCACCGCCCGGCCGAGCCCGATCGGATCGATCCCGGGGTGGTGGTAGAAGCGGCGATCTTCGACCGCCACCACGGCATGCTGCAGGTCTGGCGCGATCTCGTCGAGCGAGACGTCGTGCCGCTGGTCGTCGAGTCGAAACCAGGGCCGGCCGTCGGCCCCGTAGAACACGGTGTCGCCGATGCCGCGCGCGAGGCGATGGACGGCCACGGCGTAGCGCGACAGCCAGACGCTGGAGATCACCGCGCCGCCGATGAGCGCGGCCAGCAGCGCCAGCCCGATCCAGTCGGTCCAGCGGCGGGGGCGCAACAGGCTCAGTGCGACGCTCCTTCGTGCGGCCCGGCGTCGGCCGTCCGTTCACGCCGCTCCTTCAGGAACGCATAGCCGAGCGCGATGCCGAAGATCACGACAATGACGCCGAGTGCGATGAACCTCGGGACCTCGAACGCGACATAGCCTTCGGCGTGCGCATACTCGATCAGCAGCTTCAGGCCGACCCACGCGATGATCACGAACGCGCCGTCCACGATGGCGGGATTGCGCCTGACGATGCCGAGCAGTTGCACGACGACCACGCGAATCGCGAGAATGCCGAGAAGGCCGCCCGCGAGCACGATCCAGATTTTCTGGGAAATCGCGACCGCGACGAGGATCGAATCGACGGAGAACGCGATGTTGACCAGTTCGACCTTGACGACGGTCCCCCAGAACGGTGGGAGCCCGAGCCACGCGCGCGCGGGCGGCCGACGCCGGCGGGCCTCCGTTCCGCCGCTGTGAAAGAAATGCCTCCACGCGAGGTAGAGGAGATACAGCGCGCCGAAGAGTTTTACCCATCCAATGCGGATGACGTAGACGGCGAACAGCGTCACGACGGTGCGCATGGCGAACGCGCCGGCGACGCCGTAGCGCAGCGCCTTGCGATGGTCGGCCGGCGGCAGCCCGAGCACCATCATGGCGAGCACCAGCGCGTTGTCGGCGCTCAGCAGCGCCTCGAGCAGCGCCAGCAATGCAACGGTCAGGAGATCGGCGGTCATGGCGGCGGCCTTGACACAGCACGTATCAAGGCCTATCTTTAGATCGGATCAACTATGGAAGCCGAAGACGATCTGTACTTTATCAGCATGGCCGCGCGGCTGCTCGACATGCACCCCCAGACGCTGCGGAAGTACGAGCGCCTGGGGCTCGTCCAGCCGACGCGCACGATCGGCAGCATGCGCATCTACTCGCGCGATCAGCTGGACCGGCTCAGGCTGATCAAGCACCTCGTGGAAGACATCGGCGTGAACCTGGCGGGCGTGCAGCGCCTGCTGACCATTGCCGAGTCGGTGCAGCGCATCCGCCCGCTCATGACGGCCGACGCGCGGCGCCGCGCCGCCCGCCGTAAGCTCGTACAGGAGATCGAGCGCATCAGCGAAATGGTGGGATTGTGATCGGGTTCCAAGGGGTTCCGACGGTTCCAAGGGTTCCCGAGGTTCGGGTTCCAGGTTCCGGTGGTTCGAGAGGTTCCGGTGGATCGTGTTCTGGTGATTCCAGCGTGCTCGCGGAACGCGGCACCTCTGGAACCCCGCACCTGCCGGAACCCGAACCCCTGGAACCTTTGAAACCTTCGGAACCTCCGGAACCCAGACTACGGCTTGCCGATGGAATTTAAGGATTACTACGCCACGCTCGGTGTTGCCAAGACTGCCAGCGACAAGGAACTGAAGCAGGCGTACCGGAAGCTCGCGCGCAAGCACCATCCCGACGTGAATCCGGGCGACAAGTCCGCCGAAGGACGGTTCAAGGAGATCAACGAGGCCTACGAGGTACTCGGCGATCCCGAGAAACGTCGCAAGTACGACGAGCTCGGCGCCAACTGGCGTATGTACGAGCAGGCGCAGCAGCAGGGACAGCCGTTCCAGGGGGCGCCGTTCGGCGGCGCGGGCGAAGGCGGCGCGTGGACGATCAACATGGGCGGCCCCGGCGGCTACCGGACGATGTCGGAAGAAGAAATGCGCGACATGTTCGGCACCGAGGATCCGTTCTCGGATTTTTTTCGGACGTTCTTCGGGGGCGGCGGTGCCGACCCGCACGGCCGCGCCTCCCGCGCCCCCCGCAGCCAGAAGGGGCGCGACATCGAGCACGACGTCGAGTTGACGCTCGAAGAGGCGTACCACGGCGCGATGCGGCGCATCTCGATCAAGACCGACGGCCATGCGCGCAGCATCGACGTCCGCATTCCGCCGGGCGTGAAAGACGGCTCGCGCGTGCGCGCGGCAGGCGAAGGTGAACGCGGCGCGAACGGCGGCGCGGCGGGCGATCTGTTCCTGCGCGTCCGCATCAAGGCGCACCCGGTCTTCGAGCGCAAAGGCGACGATTTGTACGTCAAGGTGCCGGTGCCGGTCGCGACGGCGGTGCTCGGCGGCGAAGCGCAGGTCCCGACGATCGCGGGATCGCTGCGATTGAAAGTGCCGGAAACGACACAACCCGGGCAGATTTTCCGGCTGAAGGGGCACGGCATGCCGCTCACGAGCAAACCCGACGCCCACGGCGATCTGTACGCCACGATTGATGTGCAGCTTCCGCGGTCGCTGACGAAGGATCAACGGCAGACGTGGGAGCAGATCAGAAAGGTCACGTAGGCCGACCCCGAGCGCCGGCATCGAGAACGCCATGAACATTCAGAAGTACACGGAGAAAGCGCAGGAAGCGATCGTCGGCGCGCAGACGCTCGCCGACCGTGAGGGCCATCC
>JBOGIZ010000552.1:0-1867 GCA_050747805.1 Vicinamibacterales bacterium
CCCTCGGCGGCGCGCTCGGCACGATCGCGCTGCTCATCAAGCAGGAATTCGTACTCGTGATCGTCGGCGGCGTCTTCGTCATGGAAGCGGCGTCGGTCGTCATCCAGGTGGCGTCGTTCAAGCTGACCGGCAAGCGTGTGTTCCGCATGGCACCGCTTCATCACCATTTCGAACTGAGCGGCTGGAGCGAGCCGAAGGTGATCGCGCGATTCGTCATCATCGCCGTCATCTGCGCGCTCTGCAGCCTCACGACGTTGAAACTCCGATGAGCGCCGCACCATCCTTCTCCGTCGCGAACACGCGCGTCGTCGTCGTCGGCGCGGCGCGGAGCGGCGTCGCCGCGGCGGAGCTGCTCGTGCGGCGCGGTGCGGCGGTGACGCTCACCGATCTTCGCGGATCGATCGACGACGGGACTCGGCTGCGCGCGGCCGGCGTTCGCCTGGAACTGGGCGAACATCGGGAACAGACCTTCGTCCGCGCGGATCTGATCGTGCTGAGTCCTGGCGTGCCTCCGATGCAGGCCGCGCTCGCGCACGCGCGGGCGGCCGGCGTCCCGGTCATCGGCGAGCTGGAGCTCGCATCGCGGTGGCTCCGCGGGCGCATCGTCGCGATTACGGGCACCAAAGGCAAGTCGACGACCACGACGCTGACGGGCCGGACGCTCGAGGCCGGCGGCCATCGCGTCCTGGTGGGCGGCAACATCGGCCGCGCGCTGAGCGCACAGGTCGACGACTCCACCGAAGACACGATTCACGTCGTTGAGGCGAGCAGCTTTCAACTCGAGACGACCGATACCTTCCATCCGTGGATCGGCGTGCTGCTCAATTTTTCGCCCGATCATCTGGATCGCCACGCCGACATCGCGGAATACGCCGCCGCGAAGGCGCGTCTCTTCGCGAACCAGACCGAAGCCGACTGGGCGGTCCTCAACGGCGACGATGACGCCTCGCTGGCACTCGCGCGCGCGGCGCGATCCCGCCGCGTGCTGTTTGCGCTCGAGCGCCCGCTTCAGGAAGGCGTCGTGATCGATGCCGGCGCGATCGTCCGGCGCTCCGCGTCCGGGGAGCAGGCGCTCGTCCCGCTTGCGTCGATCAAGCTGCTCGGCCGACATCTGCTGGCGGACGTACTCGCGGCAGCCGCCGTCGCGTCGCTCGCGGGCGTTGACCAGGCGGCGATGACACGCGCGGTAGAGACCTTCACCGGACTCGAGCACGCGCTCGAGCCGGTTGCGACGATCGGCGGCGTGCGGTTCGTGAACGATTCCAAGGCGACAAACGTCGAGGCCGCGCTCCGGGCGATTCAAAGCGTCGAGAACGGGCTGGTTGTGATTCTTGGCGGCCGGTTCAAGGGCGGCAACTTCGCGGACTTGCGCGCGCCCCTCGCCGAGCGATCGGCACGCGTGGTCGCGATTGGCGAGGCGGCGCCGCTCGTCCATCGGGCGCTCGAGCCGGCGGTCTCTGTCGAGGACGCGGCGGATCTTGGCACGGCCGTGCGGATGGCGTTTACCGGCGCTCGGCCCGGCGAAACGGTCCTGCTCGCTCCCGCGTGTTCGAGCTTCGACATGTTTCGCGACTACGCGGATCGCGGCCGGGTGTTCAAGCAGGAGATTGCGCGTCTCGGGCAGGAGTGGAGTTCTCGAGTGAGTCAGTAAGGCGAATGGAATGGCGCACGCGAGCCATCAACAGTCATCAGTCCGGTCGAGGCGGAAAAGAGCTGGCCGCTGGGAACGCAGGCTGCCCCGGTCTGCGAGGTCGGTGTCTTTCCCCGAGGCCGGCTGATGACTGCTGATGGCTCGCGGCCCTGACTCGAGGGCCAAGCAATATGTCGGCCCGGATGAGACGGAACTGTAGCAGGGACTGCACATTTC
>JBOGIZ010000553.1:0-3755 GCA_050747805.1 Vicinamibacterales bacterium
CCGCGAACGACCCGAAGTTTCTGCTCAGATCGATGAGCTGCGCCGGCACGCGCCACGCGGGCAGCTCCCGTTCGAGCCATGTGAGCGATCCATCCGTCGCGCCGTCGACGACGAACACGGCCTCGATGTCGCCGATGCGCGCGGCAAGGCTCTCGAGTTCCGCCGCCAGACGCGGCAGACTCGCTTCGTTGTTGTAGACGGGAATCACGACCGACAGCATTCGATGCAGGCTCCCCAGGATTATAGGGGCTGTGCTACTCTACTCGCCGTTTCAGCCTCGAACAACCGTCATCGCCGATCGTCGCCGCGTGACATGTGACCAAGCGTTGTTTTGTGACGGCGGCGCCAGCTTCACTAGTCGATCGAGACGCTGCATCTGCTCCGACACCGACGCGGCTCGCGCCGGCTTCTCGCTCTGATGCCTGAGGTTTCCGGCCGATTCGTCTTTCTTCCGCTGATCGGCATTGAGCTGCTGCTGCTCGCGATCGCGTTGCGCTCCTCGCGGCGATTGGCGGGCGTCGCGCGCGTGCTCGTGTTCGCAGTGCCTCTCGGCCTCGTGCTCGTCCTGCGGGCATGGCAGGCGTTCGGCGTTCTCGGCGTGCTCGACTGGGATGAGACCTACTATCTCAGCGTCGCCGTGACCGCCGCGGCCGGACGCGGACTCTATCCGTACATCCTTGGCTATGGTCCGATGACGGCAATGGGAGGCATCGGCTACGCCGCCTATCTCTATGCGTTCGCGGTCCGCGCGTTCGGGCCAACCATCCTCGCGTTGCGCGGCGTGTCGTTGATCGCGAGCATCGCGGCCCTCGTTGGATTGTGGAAGCTGGCTCGGCTTTGGTACGGATCGGGAAGCGCGTGGGCCGCGGTCGCCTTTGCGGCGGCGTTCCGCCTGTTCGCGCAATCGAACACGGTACGAATGGACAGTCTGGCATTTGCCTGGACCGTCTGGGCCCTGTACTGTGTGGCGCTCGCCTGGAGTCGGCCAGTCACTCGATGGCGCGATCTCGTCGCCGGCGTGATCTTCGGCATCGGCCTCGAAGTGCACATCGACACCGCCGTGACGGCGATGGCGTGCTGCGCGGTGTATCTGCTGTTGCGGCGCTGGCGGCCGCTGGCGCTCTTTATCTCCGGCGAACTGGCAGCCGTGGTCGGCTACGTGTGCGCGAACGTGCTGCCCGATCCCTCGGCCTTCTACCGCACGGCCGTGCTCCTTCGCCTCGGCGCGACGCGCGGGTACTCGACGGGCACGAATAGTCTCGCGGGAAGCTTTCTTAATCCCGCGCTTCTGATGGCCAAGGAGGGTGCGGCGTACCGCGCCCTCTGGGTCAACGTGCCACACATCGAGATAGCCATCGTGCTGCTGGCGTTCGCGGCGGCGGCATGGCGCCGCACCCACGCGGATCGGATCGCGCTGACGCTGGCTGGGGCTCTCCTGGTGGCGGCGGCGATCGTTCTCGATAACGCGGCGCCGGAATATTTCGTTCACATCACGCCGGCGCTCCTTGTTCCCGTTGGCGCGCTGTTCGCGGTCGGCTTTGCCAGGCGCGATCGCCTCTCGACCGCCGAGGTCACGCCCATCGCGCTCACCGTGTTCAGCCTGGTCATCGCCGTCGTGATCGCGGGAGGCCAGCCAGCGGTGATCCGCACGATCGTCCACGGCCGCGATCAGATTGAAGCGGACCGCGCGTTTGCCAGCCAGGTGCGCGCCGTCGTGGACCGGCGCTGCACGCTCGCGGGCGACGCCGGACTCTATGTCCGGTACTTCCCGGACTATCCCTTCTTCATCAGCACGCGTCGGACTGAAGTCACGTACGCGATGCTCTATTTTTCGTCGCCGTCCGAGCGCGCGTACTGGAGGCTGAAGAGGCCGGATGTGGTCTTCGGCGAACACGGCCTGCCGGACCCGCTCGCCTCGTACGTTTCCGACGAGCATTTCGAGCAGCGCGCCCCGAACGTCTGGATGCGCGCCGGCGGTTGCCGCGGCGGTCCCTGAGCGACACGCAGCCCTTCCTGACGAGCTCGATATCGTCGAAGCGGCGCCGGCGCCAGTGTTACACTAAGCCCGGTTCCGACGATGAAACGACGCGCGCTCATTACCGGCATCACCGGCCAGGACGGGTCGTACCGTGCGGAACTGCTGCACGAAAAAGACTACGACGTGCACGCGATCGTCCGGCGTGCGAGCACGACGAACTACTGGCGCATCGAGCATCTCCTCGACCGCCTGGTCCTCCATCCGGCGGACCTGCTCGATCAGCTCTCGCTGATTCGCGTGATCGATGCCGTCCGGCCGCAGGAGCTGTACAACCTCGCGGCGATGTCGTTTGTGCCCGCCTCGTGGGATCAGCCGATGCTGACGGGGGAATTCAATGCGCAGGGGGTGACGCGGATACTCGAGGCCGTGCGCCACGTGGATCCTGCGATCCGTCTGTACCAGGCCTCGTCTTCCGAGATGTTCGGCAAGGTGCGAGAGGTGCCGCAAACCGAGCTCACACCGTTCTATCCGCGCAGTCCGTACGGCGTGTCGAAGGTCTTCGCGCACTACATCACGGTCAACTACCGCGAGAGCTACGATCTCTTCGCCGTGTCGGGGATCCTCTTCAATCACGAATCGCCGCGGCGCGGCCTGGAGTTCGTCACGCGCAAAGTGACGGACGGCGTCGCGAAGATCAAGCTCGGCCTCGCCGACACGCTCAGTCTCGGCAATCTGGACGCGCACCGTGACTGGGGGTTCGCAGGCGACTACGTACGGGCGATGTGGCTGATGCTGCAGCAGGAGCGTCCCGACGACTACGTGGTCGCGACGGGCGAGGCGCACTCGGTGCGCGAGCTCGTCGAGGTGGCGTTCGGGCACGCGGGCCTCGACTGGCAGAAGCACGTGACGCTCGATCCCAAGTTCCTGCGGCCGGCTGAAGTCGATCACCTGATCGGCGATGCGTCAAAGGCGCGCACCGCGCTCGGCTGGACGCCGCAGGTCACGTTCGAGGGGCTCGTCCGGATGATGGTGGACGCGGATCTCGAACGGCACTCGCGGGCTGAGGGTTCGCAGAAGAGCGGTCAGATCGTCTGATATGAGATCCCACCGGCCTTCGTCAGGGGTTTAGTAAGAGGCAAAAACCGACGTGCGCAATCGCTTTTTTCTGCTTGGCGACTTGCTGCTGATACCGTTGGCGGCATTTGGTGCATTCGCACTGCGATTCGATCTCCACTTTTACCAAGCGCATCATGACTTCCTCTTCTACGTCACGCTTGCGCTGGCTATCAAGCCGCTCACCTTCCTCGCATTCGGGCTGTACCAGCGCTGGTGGCGTTATGCGACCGTCGCGGATTTGATCGCGGTCGTCGCCGCCGTACTGGTGTCGTCTGTGGCATTGGCCGTGGCCGTTGCGTTTGCGCTGTGGCTCCGCCCACACCTCGAGGTCTCCCGGGCTGTCCTGCTCATCGACGCGCTGCTCACGCTTGTGTGCATCGGGGCGTTTCGAATGTCGGTGCGGATCCTTACGGAAGGCTGGGCGCCGGCGCGCCCCCTCTCTCAGCGGTCCGCCCAGAAGCGTGTGCTGGTTGTCGGCGCCGGCGCCGCAGGAGTCATGGTCGTGCGCGAGCTTCAGCGGAACCCGCAGCTCGGAATGGTGCCAATCGGATTCCTGGACGACGATCCCGTTAAATTGCGTAAGCGCATCAACGGGCTGAAAGTGCTGGGCGACCTGGAAGCTCTCGTCGACGTCAGCCGACTTCATGGGCCTGACGAAGTC
>JBOGIZ010000554.1:0-8355 GCA_050747805.1 Vicinamibacterales bacterium
CTAGTCCCCTGGAAGCGTGATGCGTTGCATAAGTCCCGGAGCGCGGCGCCCGGATGGCAAGGCGTGACGACCGAGCATAGTGGGCCTATGTGAGGGAGGAGCAACGCCGCCAGCCGGGATGCCCCGCCCGGGAATTATGTGACGCATCACGTTTCCAAGGGACTATGCCGGCGGCGCTGTGCTGAGCTCCACCGCTCAGCGCAGGTGCGTGTCGAAAAAGTTCATCGTCCGCGACCAGGCCAGGTTCGCCGCGTCGACATCGTAGCGAGGCGTCGTGTCGTTGTTGAAGCCGTGCTGCGTGCCTGGGTAGATGAAGGCCTGGTAGGCGATATGGTTCGCCTTCAGCGCGGTCTCGAACGAGGGCCAGCCGGCGTTGATGCGGTCGTCGTGCTCGGCGTAGTGAATGAGCAGCGGGGCTTTGATGTTCGGGACGTCGGCCGCCGGCGGCTGGCTGCCGTAGAACGGCACGCCCGCGGCGAGATCGGGCAGCCGGGTCGCGAGCATGTTGACGATACCGCCGCCGTAGCAGAAGCCGACGGCGCCGATCGTGCCCGTGCAGTCGTGGCGGCGCGTCAGCCATTCGGCCGCGGCGACGAAATCCTCGCGGGTCTTTCCCTGATCGAGCGTGGAGAACAGCTCGCGCGCCTTGTCTTCGTCGCCGGGATAGCCGCCAAGCGGCGCGAGTGCGTCCGGCGCGAATGCGAGGAAGTTCTCGAGCGCGACGCGACGGGCGATGTCTTCGATGTGCGGATTGAGCCCGCGGTTCTCGTGCACGACGAGCACGCCGGGCAGCCTCGCTGACGCGTTCGCGGGCTTGACGAGATAGCCGCTGGTGTTCGCGCTCCCGTGCGGAGACCGATACGCGACCGTCTCCCCCTTGATGCGCGCGTCGTCCGGCCTGACCTGCTGCGCGTCGGCGAATGCCGGGTTCAGGCGAGCGAGCAGCATCGCTGGTGTCAGGACGCCGCCGGCGAATGCCTCGGCGCGTGCGAGAAACGTGCGGCGGTCGATGTCGCCGTGGACGTACTGATCGAATAGGTCGAGCAGCCCCAGGTCGAAATCGGCCGCCGTCAGCCGGTCGTGCATGCTCCTTACATTATGGTTGGAGTGCAACGGCGATGCCGCCCGCATTTGGCTTCGTCTATTCGCTGCGAAGCGCGATGAGCGGGTCGACGCGCGTGGCGCGCCGGACCGGGATGAGGCACGCGATCATCGCGACCATCACGAGCACGATCGAGATTCCGGCGAACGTGAGCGGATCGGTCGGAGAGATCTGCACGAGCAGGGCTCCCAGTGCGCGGCTGAGCGCGAACGCGCCCGCGAGCCCGAGCGGCAGGCCGATGGCGAGCTGGACCAGTGCCCGCCGGACGATCAGCCACGAGATATTGCGCGGCCTCGCGCCGAGCGCCATCCGGACGCCGATTTCGGCTGTTTGCTGCGTGACGGCGTACGCGAGGACCGCATAGAGGCCCAGCGCCGACATGACGAGCGCGATCGCCGCGAAGACCCCGAAGACGACGCCGAACACCCGGTACGGCCATCTCGCCTGCGAGAGGAGCTGGTCCATCGTCTCGATGGCGAACACCGGCTCGTCCTGATCGATCGACTGCACCTCGCGGCGGACGGCGGTCACGAGCGATGCGGGATCCTGGCGGCTTCTCACGAGCAGCGAGACGGCGCGCACCGGGTCGCGGCGGATGGGCACATACGCGACGGGCATCGGCTCCGGGTTCTGCGTTCCGGCGTGCAGCAGGTTCGGACTGATAGCGATAATCGTGCGCCACGCGTCCGGCGCAGCGCCGGCGGCAGACGAAACGAAGCGCATGCGGTGTCCGATCGGATCGACGCCCGGAAACAGCCGGTCGGCGAGCTGCTCGTTGACGATGATGGTGTCGCTGCCAGGCGTGCCGTCCGCTGCAGTGAATCCGCGGCCGCGCTGCAGCTGCACGCCGACCGCTTCGAAGAACGCGGGACTGATCGTCACGACGCCGACAAGCGGCGCCTGTTCGCCAGGGCCGCGCACCGCTTCTCCTTCGATCTGCGTTCCGCGCCTGCCGCTGGCAAACGGCGGCACGCTCGTGGTCACCGCGACAGCCTCGACACCGGGCGTCGCCGCAATTGCGGGAAGCAGCCGATCGTAGAAGACGAGCCGCGGGTCGGTACCGCCACCGACCGCCGTCGGTCGCGCGGGGTACTTGCCGTCGGGCAGGATGAGCCGCATCGTGAGCAGATGGTCGGTGCGGATGCCGAGGTCGAGGTGGTAGACCTCGAGAAAACTGCGCACCATCAGACCGGCGCCGACCAGCAGCACCAGTGTGCAGGCCAGTTCGATGACGACCATGAGATTGCTCATCCACCGCACGCGCCGACCGCCGGCGTTGCCGCGGCCCCCTTCTTTGAGGATCTCGTTCACGTTCGTTCGCGAGACGTGCAGCGCGGGCGCCAGCCCGAACAGCAGTCCCGTCCCGACGCAGACGGTCGCAAGAAACCCGAACACGCGATAGTCCATCGTGAACACGACCCAGTACGGTTTGCCGGTGTTCTGCACGGCGACGTCGAAGAGGTGGACGGCCGCCGCGGCCAGGCCAAGTCCGATCACGCCTCCAAAGATGCCGAGCAGCACGCTTTCGATCAGCAGCTGCCGCATGATGCGCCACCGCGTCGCGCCAAGGGCGATCCGGATCGCGATTTCACGCGCGCGCTGCGCGGAGCGCGATAAGAGCAGGTTTGCCACGTTGGCGCACGCGATGAGCAGCAGAAACGCGACCGCGCCCATCATGGACAGAAAGATTTCCCGTGCGCCGCCGCCCATGTAGCGGTCGTTGAACGTCTCGATCGTCACGATCGGGAAATTGCGATTGGTGGCGGGATATGCGCGCGAGAGCCGCTCGGCAATCGCGTTCATCTCGGTTTCCGCCTGCGCGACCGTCGTCCCGCCGCTCAGGCGTCCAAACGCGTCGAGAAGGCGCGCTCCCCGGCTGTCGCCGCCGCCGTCGGGGACGAACGGTTCCCACAGCTCACTGTTTGACGGGAACATCATGTCGCGCGGCATCACCCCGACGATCGTCGTGGAGATCCCGTTGATCTTCATCGCCTGTCCCACGATCGATGAATCGCCGTTGTAGCGCGTCTGCCACAGCGTGTAGCCGAGGATCGTCACGGGTGCCGCGCCCCGACGGCCGTCCGCGTCGGTGAAATCGCGCCCGACAAGCGGCTGCTGCCCGAGCAACGAGAAGGTATTCGCCGTCACGATCGTCGCGCGTGCCTGCTGGGCGGCCGAGCGAGCGTCGCTGACGTTCACATTGGCCGGCTCAAATCCCGCGATCCCACTGAACGCGCGTGAGGCCGCCCGCCAGTCGAGCAGGTCAGGGTACGAGACTTCAGGCGACGCGTCCGGATTTACAGGCTGCCGGGGCGATCCGAGCATCAGCAGCCGGCTCGAATCCTTGAACGGCAGCCCGCGAATGAGCGCGCCGTCCACGAGCGTAAACACGGCCGCGTTCACGCCGATGCCGAGCGCCAGCGCGGCGACGGCGATCACCGAGTACCACCGATCCTTGACGATCAGATGGAGCGCGAAACGGAGGTCCGGAAGCATGCGCAGTTGGGTTGGCGGACCGACAGGGTAGCACGTCCGTCAGGGAGGCCCGGATCAAATTGGCGGCTGAGTTGCAACCCGAACCGCGGCACTCCGGAATTCCACGAAACTACGAGGTGAGTATGCAGTTTCTCTGTACCGCGACTCTCATCGCCGCTGCGCTTTTGCAAACACCTGCGCACGGCGGCCCCTCCCAACCGCTCCTCGTCACGGAGGTCGTCGACGGCGGAGCGATTGACGTGCAGACGATCGGACGCGTGCGCCTGCTCGGCATTGCGGCGCCGCGGATCGACCGACGCACCGGCCAGTCGGCGCCCCACGCGCTCGAGGCGCGCGATCGGCTCTCGACACTCGTCGACCGCCGCTGGATTCGTCTGCAATACGACGCCGGCACGAAAGCCGCCGCCTCGGCTCGATCGGCGTATATTCTGCTCGACGACGGGACCTGCGCGAATGTGGCGCTCGTGCGCGAGGGCCTGGCGCGCGTCACGGCCCAGCGGTCGCTCAGCCGGTTCGCCGAGCTCCAGCAGGCGCAGGAAGAGGCCGAGCGACGGCAGATCGGCATCTGGAGTCCGTTCGCCTCGAACGGCGCCAACACCTACAAGACGCCGAAGGCCGGAACGCGGCAGAATAAGAAGAAGGCCGGCGGCGGGTAACATGGATCCGGCCATGCCCCACCGCCTACCGGGCGAAGCGGAGAAGGGACACCCTGTATGAGACGCGCGTCTACGGCAGTGGCGGCAGCGTCCGCGGCGATCGTGCTGGCGGCCTTGCCGTTATCGGCGGACAGCGGCGTCGAGCGCGCGTTCGCTCCAGGCGGCCGTGTCCAGTTTCATCTCGCAGCAGCCGACTACCGCATCGTCGGCGCGCCCGACGGCCGCATTCGGGTGACGTGGACGGCCGACGCCCGCGAAGATACGGCACAGGTCGGCGCCGACATCCAGGTGACGGGCGCCAGCGCCCTCGTCACGACGCGCGGGCCGAAGAACGGCCTGCACTTTACGATCGACGTGCCGCAGCGGACTGATGTCGACGTGACCCTGAGCGCCGGCGATCTGGACCTGACGGGCGTACAAGGCAGCAAGTCGGTGTCGAGCTGGGCAGGGGACGTCACGATCGACGTCGGCCGGGCCGCTGACTACGGGCGCGTCGATGCCGCGGTCCGCTTCGGAGATCTCGTGGCACACCCGTTCAATTACGTCGGGTCGGGCATCTGGCACTCGTTGACCCGGACCGGCAGCGGCAAACAAACGCTGAAGGTGCGCCTCTTCGCCGGGGATCTCATTCTTCAGTAAACCAATTTCAGTAAACTACGGACCCCTTTTTTTCGTCTCAAGACACATGACCATTCTGCAGAAGCTCTTTTCCCGGAAGGCTGAACCGGTCAAGCGCGTTCGCATCTGCGTGGAATGCGGCATGCCCGTGGCCGAGCACAAGGATTGGTGCAGCATCTTTCGCACACAGAAGGAGATGGCGCAGAAAGCGACCGGCACCCCCTCTCAGGCTTGACCGCCCTCCGGTTATAATCCACGCCCGCGGAGATGTTGTTCCCGGGCGTGTGTCGTGTCATGTACGAGATTCGGACACTGCCCGGCTCAGCCATCTCACTCTCATTCTGAGGAGGCCCCAGTGAAACGAATTACTCTCGTCGCGGTCGCCGTCTGCGCGATGGTCGGCGCCGTGCTCGCGGCCGACGTCTTTTCGGAGCTCCACATCACCCCCGCGGATGCGAAAGAGGCCGTCAACGGCGCATTGACCTCGGGCCTTCCGGGGTCGGTGTTCGGTACGGCGGCGTTCAAGGCAGCCTCCCCCACGGCGCGAGTCGCGATCGTGAACGCGGGCGTCGCCTGGATCAAATCGTACGCTGCCTCGCCGGAGTTCAAACAGGCGTACCTCCAGATGCGGGACAGGATCAAGCCCCAGCCGCCCGTGTTCAAGGGCACACCCGAGGACGAGTTGAAAGCCACGGCTCCCAAGGATCCGCTTCAGGATCCAGACACACAGAAAATGCTCGCGTCGCTGCCGCCCGACCAGCGCAAGCAGGTCGAAGAGAATCTCAAGGGCATGGCGGCAATGATCGCCCAGCAGCAGACGCCGCAGGCGCAGCAGATGCGGCTCCAGGCGATCAAGGCGGACCGCGCGAACGAGACGCAGCGGTATCAGACCGATCTCGCCAAGTGGTCGAAGGATTATCCCGAGGATTCACAGCCGCTGGTGATCCGCCGTCTACACGAGTTCCTCGACGCCAGCGCTGACGTCGACTTCAACGCGCAGACGAAGGGCCCCAATCACACCGGGTCGTTTCTCAATCCGGCGTACGAGAGCAAGCCGGATCGGTGGAAGCTGTGCTTCCGAGCGGGCAAGGACGCGACGACGGCCGCACGGACGGGCGTGCAGGCGTGGCTCACGGAGCTGGGAGGATAGTGGCGCCGTTCGAACAGGCCAAGACGATCTGGTTCAACGGCCGATTCGTGCCCTGGGACGAGGCGCGCGTGCACGTGCTGGCCCACGGCCTGAACTACGGCACGGGCGTGTTCGAAGGTATCCGATCGTACGAAACCGCCGACGGTCCCGCCATTTTCCGCCTCCGCGATCATCTCGAGCGGATGCGTGCGTCGGCCGCGCTGTACGAAATCGAGATCCCGTACACCATCGACGCGCTGATTGAGGCGACGGTCGAACTCATCCGGCAGAACGCGCTTGGACGCGCGTATCTGCGGCCGATTGCGTTTTTCGACGCCTATTCACTCGACGTGTGGCCGCGCGGCTGCCCGGTGAGCGTCGCGATCGCGGCGATGCCGCGCGGATCGTATCTCGGCGACGGCCTGACGTCGGGGGTGCGCGTGGCGATCTCGTCGGTCCGGCGATTCGACGACGCTGCGATTCCAGCGTCGGGGAAATCGTGCGGCCAGTACGTGAATTCCGTGCGCGCCGTGCAGTACGCGATGCGCCGCGGCTTCGACGAGGCAATCTTTCTCAACCAGCGCGGCGAAGTCTCCGAAGGGTCCGGCGAGAATCTGTTTCTCGTGCGCGGCGGCGCCATCGTCACCAACGACGTGTCATCCGGCGCTCTGATGGGCATCACGCGCGCGTCGATCCTCGAGATTGCCGGTGCGCTCGGCGTTCCGACAAGGGTCGCGCGCCTGAGCGTCAACGATCTCAAGGGCGCCGACGAATTGTTTTTCACGGGGACGGCCGTGGAGGTCACGCCGATTCGCGAGCTGGACGGAGACCCAGTCAGCGGCGGCCGACCGGGCCCCGTCACGCTCGGTCTGCAGCGCGCGTTCTTCGACGTCGTGCACGGACGCGATCCACGGTTCCGTGGATGGCTGACCGTTGTGCCTACTGAACGGCGATAAGCTGAATATCGAAGACGAGCGCGGCGTTGGGCGGAATAGTGCCGTTGCCAGTCGGCCCATACGCGAGCGATGGCGGAATGATGGCGCGCCGGCTTCCGCCAACCGCCATTCCCGCCACGGCCTGCTCGAAGCCGGGAATCACCTGGCCGGCGCCGATCACGAATGAGAACGTGCCTCCGGGGTCGGCCACCGCGCCTTTGTGGTCGGTTGCCGTATCGTCGTACAGCCACGCTTCATACGTCACCGTCGACGTGGTGCCCGCGGCGGCCACGGCCCCCGTACCGACGGTGAGATCGATCGTTTGGAATTGAACGGCGCTCTGGTCAGGTGTAATCGGCGTCACGCTGCCGCACGCGGTCGTCAGCGCTGCCGCGGCAATCACAGCGGCCAGAATCCGGAAACGGGTCAGTAACAACATCGGGTCGTCCAAGCGTGGGCGGCAGGCCCCGGCAGTGCCGGCATGCCTAACTGTCTCACGTTTTCACGCCGAGTGCCGGCCACCCGCCTCCGAGCCGGTTACGCGGCAATCATGCCGGCATGCAGACGCAGCACGTGGGTCGCCCAGGCGCGGGCGAACTCTTCGTCGTGGGTCGAGACGAGCACCGCCCGCCCCTGGTCGGCGAGCCCGCGAAGCAGCGCGCCGAGTTCCTCGCGGCGTTCGGGGTCGAGCGACGCGGTCGGTTCATCCATCATGAGCAGCGGCGGATCGACCGCGAGCGCGCGGGCGATCGCGACGCGCTGCGCTTCGCCGCCCGAGAGCTCGCGCGGCAGCGCCCGCGCTCGATGCTCGACGTCGAACGTGCGCAGCAGATCCATCGCGCGCGCCTCGGCGGCGGCCGGCGCCTGACCGTGCACGTGAACGGGCGCCAGCGTGATGTTGGCGAGCGCCGTCAGGTGGTCGAAGAGATGGTGGAATTGAAACACGAGTCCGACGCGGCTCCTCAGTTGGCGCACGGCCGATGGCGCCGGCGGGGCGCCGCCGGAGATCGTCACGCCGTCGATGCAGATCGTTCCGGCATCGAATGGCTCCAGCGCCGCGATGGCGCGCAACATCGTCGTCTTGCCGGAGCCGGACGGCCCCATCAGCGCGACGATGGCGCCGCGCGGGACGGACGCGCTGACGCTCTCGAGAATTCGGCGCGGGCCTCTGCTCAGGCGCACGCCGCTGACGGCGAGCGCCGGCACGACGGCCGAATCGATTCCGCCGCTCATATGGTGGCGGCCTTCCACTGCCGCTCGAGCCGCCGGGCAACCGTGGCGAGCGGCAGCGACATCGCGAGATAGAGCGCCGCGCACAGGACGCCGGGTACGAGCCAGCTGCCGATGTTCGTCGCGAAGATCTGCGTCTGTTTGGTCAATTCCACCACCGTGAGCACCGAGACGAGCGACGAATCTTTG
>JBOGIZ010000555.1:0-2770 GCA_050747805.1 Vicinamibacterales bacterium
GCATCAAGACGTCCATTCCCATTCACTTGAAACTTCTTTCCGAACCCGATTTCATCGCGGGCCGTCTCAACACGGCGTTCATGGAACGCTACATCGTCGAGAGGAAGCCGTCGGCTGAATCGTTGGCAGACACCGCGTAGCGAATCGGTGAGTTGGTGGATTGGTGATCTTGTGAATTTGCTTGCGCGGCCTACCGGCCGCGCTTCAAAGCCCGCGCGGTAGCGCGGGCATGCAAATTCACCAGATCACTAATTCACCAATTCACCAATTCGCCCCAATTCGCCCCGGGCATAGATCTCGCATTCGTCGATCTGCTCCGGGCCGGTTCCGGCGCACGAGGTGGCGTGTATGCGAAGCTCGACCGCGGCGGCATCGCTTCTGCTGACGTTCGTTTTGATCCCGGCCCACGTCTTTGCCCAGGACACTTCCCAACAACCTCCTCAAAAACCCCAGACGCCGCCGGCAGCCGTCGGCGAAGCGGGCAAGAAGCCCGTCCGCAGCTTCCCGTCGGCGCTCGTGCACAATCTCAGTGACGACCTGAAGCACATGCCGCGCCGGAACAGCCTGTACTGGCTGGCCGGCGGCACCGCGGTCGCGCTTGCGGTGCATCCCGAAGACAAAAGCATCAATGCGCATCTCGCGACGAGCAAGGGCGCCAACGTGCTGTTCAAGCCAGGTTCAATCATCGGCGAGGGATACGTCGTGCTCCCGGCCGCGGCCGCCGTCTACGCGTTCGGACGATGGGACGGCGATCCGCGCGTGGAACATCTCGGGATGGACGAAATCGAAGGGGGACTGCTCGGCGAGGGATTTGTCGAAGGACTCAAGTACATCGTCCGGCGGCCGCGGCCTGCACCCAACAAAGGCCAGCTGACGCTCGCGAGCGGCTATTCGTTCCCGTCGGGGCACGCGACGCTTACGTTTGAAGCCGCGACAATCCTGCAGCAGCACCTGGGCTATCGCGCCGGCATTCCGACCTATATCGTCGCGACCTACGTGGCAATCTCCCGTCTTCACGACAACGTGCACTATGCGAGCGACGTCGCCTTCGGCTCGGCGCTGGGCATCCTCATCGGCCGCGCGGTGACGTGGCACGGCCGCAACTTCTGGGGCGAGAACATCTCCGCGCCGATGCCGATGATGGTGCGCGGAGGGGGCGGTATCATGATCACGGTGCGCCCTGCCGCTGACGCCGCTCTATCCCATCGTTGACGTGGATCTCTGCCGCGAACGGCGGCTCGATCCTCTCGCCTTGCTCGACGCGTATCTTCGTGGCGGCGCGTCGCTGATCCAGCTTCGCGACAAGACGTCGCCGGGAGGCGCCAGGTTGGATCTCGCTTCGACGATGGTCCGCGTCGCGCATGGCGCCGGCGCCCGGATCGTGGTCAACGATCGCGCCGACGTGGCGCGTCTCGCCGGGGCCGACGGCGTGCACGTCGGGCAGGACGATCTCTCGGTGGAGGAGGTGCGCGCGATCGTGGGAAGCGGCGCGGTCGTCGGCGTCTCGACGCACGATGAGCGGCAGCTCGAACAGGCACTGCGCACGTCGGCCAGTTACATCGCGGTTGGACCGATCTACGGCACGTCGTCAAAAGACACCGGCTACTCGGCCCGAGGCCTCGAGCTGGTCCAGCGCGCCGCGCGTACGGGAAGGCCCATCGTCGCCATCGGCGGGATCACGCTCGAACGCGCACCCCACGTGATCGCCGCGGGCGCGGCGTCGGTAGCGGTGATCTCGGATCTGCTTGTCGGCGATCCGGAGGCGCGCACGCGGGCTTTCGTGCGTGCGCTCGAAGGGGACGGAGATTCAGAGACGGGGTGACGGAGGGGACGGAGGGAACGGGACGACATCACAACGGAGGCGCGGAGGAACGGAGATCAAACGGAGCACGATTCTCGGTGAGCTCGTCGAGAGGCGCTGTCGCGTACAGGCGAGTGCGCCGAGCCGCGCTTCGCGCGGCTGGAGGGTGAACGATCCCCGGAAACAGGCAACGCTCCGGGGAAGCTTCCGGTTGCCTGTTTCCGGGGATCGTTCGCCCTCCTACGGCCAGCCGAAGGCTGGTCTCGGCGCACCGCGGGAGGGTCGAACGATCCACGAAAACAACATCTCCAGCTTCCTCGGGTGCCCGCTGCTTATGGTCCGCCGGCGGCCTTCGGCCGGGCAGGACTGACAGAAACCGGATGGAAACAAACCGCGCAGAATCGGGTGCGGCTTATTTTCACCCGGTTTCTGTCAGCCCACGCCACGCGCAGCGCGGCGCGGCGGACCGGATGAGCGCGCGCCTCCGTTTCGTCTCCGTTCCCCCGTTGCTCCGTTGTGATGTCGTCCCGTTCCCTCCGTCCCCTCCGCCCCTCCGTCTCTGAACCTCCGTCCCCTCCGTCTCCGTTTCTCCCGCAAGGTATAATCGCCCGACTTTCGCGCCCAGCCACACAGCCAGGAAGGAGATTCATGTCGATTTTCGCCACCAAATCGATCGAGCAGCTCAAGGCCGAAGCCAATGCGGGTGGAGAGCATTCTCTCAAGCGCGTTCTCGGGCCGCTCAATCTCATCACGCTGGGCATCGGCGCGATTATCGGCACCGGCATCTTCGTCCTCACCGGCCAGGCTGCCGCGCAGTACGCGGGACCGGCGATCGTACTGTCAATGGTCGTCGCTGGATTTGCGAGCGCGCTCGCCGGCTTGTGCTATGCCGAATTCGCGTCGACCGTGCCGATTGCCGGCTCCGCCTACACGTACGGCTACGCGACGCTGGGCGAGTTCGTCGCGTGG
>JBOGIZ010000556.1:0-5333 GCA_050747805.1 Vicinamibacterales bacterium
AGACCCGTGACCGGATGACCGTCCTTGTCGACGACGATCGCGTCGATGGTGACCAGTTCGACGCCGCTTTTGAACGTGGGCTGTTGTGAAGATTTGTTCTGGGCGACCAATGATTGCGCGACGAGCGAGAGCAGAACGCCGACGGCGAGCGGAAGACGTCCCACCGGAACTCCTTGTATCGCACTGGCGATTCGATCATACGCCGATCGGCCGCGGCTCTGCTGCGCGGTAGCATTCGCCGGTGGCCTTCTCGCTCGCCTCAAGAAACCGGCTGACCCAGCATGACCTGGATCGATTTCCAGGGCGCACGCTGTTCGACCGGATCGCCCGCGCCGTCTGCCAGGCGGAGTGCCTCCCGCGCAAAGAGCTCTACGAAGCGTGGGAGACCGCACGCCGGGCGCGCAGGATCTTTCGCGGCGGGCGAGTGGTGGACCTGGCGGGCGGACACGGGCTGGTCGCGCAGATCCTGCTAATCCTCGACGATTCGTCTCCCGGCGCCCTCGTCGTCGATCGCGAGATCCCCGCGTCGGCCCACACGCTGCACGAGGCGATCGTGACCACCTGGCCGCGCCTCCGCGGACGCGTGGGGTTCGTCGCTGGTCAACTTGAAGAGACCGCGCTGCTGGCGACCGACCTCGTGGTCTCGGTCCACGCTTGCGGCGCCCTGACGGACCTCGTGCTGGATCGCGCGATCGCCGCGCGGGCGCGCATCGCGGTGCTCCCGTGCTGTCACGACACGCGCGTGTCAGACACGGGAGGCCTCTCCGGCTGGATGGACGATGCGCTGGCCATCGACGCCACACGGGCGGCGCGACTCGCGCGCGCGGGCTACGTGGTGCGGACGCAGACCATCCCGCGGGCGATCACGCCCAAGAACCGGCTGCTGCTGGCCGACGTCACTGGAAGAGATACATCAGCCTGACGCCGACGGTGCTGCCGCTGCGGTCCTTCACCGCCGTATTCGACGTCGCCTTCACGAACGTATTCGTGGCGCTGGTGTCGTTGTCGTACGCGTAGGCCACCGCGACGACGAAACGGTTCGGAACCACGTGGTAGTTGAACGCGAGATTCAGCGACCGTGTGAGTGGCGCTCCGTAGGTATGGGTCTTCCCGGTGTCGACGTTGGAGACGGCGTAGTCGGCCGCGCTCCCGACCGTCACGCCGGCGCCGAGCGAGGTCCGCGCGGTGAAACGTGTCTGCGTCGCCAGGCCGACCGAGTAGCTCCAGTGTGCGTCGGCTGACGTCGATGTGCCGTTGGACAGCTGCAGCGTCGTCTGCTGTCCGACGTAGGTCGCCGCGGTGGTGCCCGCGAGCGTGAAGCCGCGCGTCACGCGTCCGAAGGAGACACCCAGATCGGCGTTCCGGCCGCCGCGCCCGATCGTTCCGGTGCCGACGCCTCCGGACGCTTTCGCGTCGATCAGGTCCGGTGAGAAGCCTCCGGTCACGTCGACGATCAGCGGCGCCGAGGTCTCGTCGAGCAGACGATACGTCGCGCTGACGGTCGGATCGCTCCAGCCGCGCGCGTTGCCGACGGTGACATCGCCCGTGGCCTCCGTCGTCGAGTCGCGCTCGTTGACGCCGTAGCCAAAACCGAGACGCAGCGTCAGCCGATCGAGCAGGCCGTAGGCCAGCGTCTGGTTTACGAGATGATCGCCGGCGGTAAATGAGCTCGTCTCCGCGCCCGCCTTGAAGTTCTCGCCGGTGGGCTGGTTGAACGAGTAGATCGTCGCGCCGTATACCTGACCTTTGAGCGGAAGAAACAGCGGGTCCGACACGATGCGCGTGTCGGCGGCCTCCGGCACCACCGTCTGTGCCGACGCTCGGACCGGAAGCAGCGCGGCGGCCAGCGAGACAAGCGAACACACAACGGACAGTCGCGTAGTCACAGGACACTCCTTCCCGTTCGCAGGGCGCAGGCCGGCGACTTCAACCGCGCTGGGCACAAGCCGGTCTCTTAAGTAGACCGGGCGCGGGGCCGAGAGGTTTAACGAGGACATCCGTCGAGGTGGCCGGTCGTCCCCGCCTTTCTGTGCTGCCGAGCGGCGTGCTGGCACGACCTTGACGAGATCCGCGTGGTACGACGCCTCGCCGTATTCGCCGCCGCCGTGCACATGGGCCACCGCGCGCACACCAGCGTGCTCGTGCCGCATTAGACAGATCCGGGTGTTCCTCGAGCGCGCGGCCGATCAGGATCCCGCCGGCGCTCCCGCTCTCGCCCGCGAGATGCGCCGGCGAGGTGTACCCCTTCGCGATCAGGTACTCGGCGCACGCGATGAAGCTCTAGCAGGATCTCCTGGCCGTAGAGGTGCGTGACCATGTTCCATATCACTCGCCGCGTCTCAGGGGATTCTTGACCCGCACGGTTCCATACCGCTGCCCGTCGGACAAATCTTCGGAGTACAGGATCTCGGCCCCTGCGACCTCGGCAGCCTGGATCACCAGAGCATCCCAGAACGAGATCTGGTACCGCGCTTCCAGGTCGAGCGCCTCCACGATCGAGTCGCCACCGTTCACGACCACCTGCCATGCGAGGTAGTCGGAAACAACATCACGAGTGGCCTTCGCGTCCAGAGGCTTCTTCGCCTTTCGGCGCAGGTTGACGGCCAATTCCTGCAGGACCTGCGTGCTGACGACGCCCGACCGGGTTTCCCACAGTTCCTCCACGAGCGCTTTGGCGCGTGCGTGTTTTTCACCCGCGGCGGCGTCGTGAGCGTACATGAGGATGTTCGTGTCAACGAAGTATCTATCGCTCATGGAGTTCGTCGCGCGACTTGGCCGGTGTCCACTGGAGGTCGAGGCCCTCTCGAAGACGGGCCAGGGCTCGGCGACGCGCCCTCTCGAAGGCCTTCCGCTCGCGAACGATCGCTTCGAGCCGGTCGGTCAAAAGCGCGCTTATCGAGCGGCCCTCTTCAGCGGCCACAACACGGGCCTCCCGCAGAAGGTCGGCATCGAGCTTGAGCGTGACATTGGTTCTCATGACCTCGCTATCGTAGCACGCTATTCACGTGCTGCACATTCTGTCGTGCTCTAGATCGCGCTGAGACGGCGTCCATCAGCTACACAGGTGCGGCAGCACCCGCGCGATGACGGGGCCTGGTCGATCGGCGCGATGAGCCGCCCGTTCGCGGCGCAACCCTTCGAGGAGTCCTGATATATACTTATGGTATAGATCACTTCCCCGGTTTACGGAGGGATGAAAGCATGACGACGACAGCGAAGCTCTTCTGGAATGGCCGCAGCCAGGCGGTTCGACTCCCTCGCCAGTTCAGGTTCGAGGGCGACCGTGTCCGGGTTCGCCGGGCCGGCCGCGGCGTGGTGGTCGAGCCGATGTTCGCCAACGTCACGGACTGGTTTGCCGAACTCGATCGCTGTGGCGCGGACCCACTGATGCCCGACGGACGGCGTCAGCCCCCGACCCCCGAGCGAGAGATCTTCTGATCGATGACGTATCTGCTCGACACCAACGCATGCCTCGCGCTGATTAACGGCACGCCGAAGGAGGTCCGGCGGAGATTTCAACGCGCCATCAACAAGAACGCCACCGTGCTCGTCTCTTCTGTGGTGGTGTTCGAGCTGTGGTACGGCGTGGCGAAGAGTCGACGCAAAGAGGCGAACACGCAGCGGCTGGAAGCGTTTTTGGCCGGACCGCTTGAATGGACGCCGTTTGATGAGGAAGACGCGCGTGACGCGGGACGGGTGCGAGCCGACCTGGAGCTCGCCGGAAGACCGATCGGGGCCTACGACGTTTTGATCGCCGCGCAGGCACGACGCCGCGGCGCGGCCCTGGTCACCTCCAACGTGACCGAGTTCGGTCGCGTCACCGGTCTGAAATGGGAAGATTGGGCGGTATCCCGCCGTTCCAAGTGATGGTCGCGATGTCTCGGCGCGTGGCTGGCGATGGAGATCGGCCACGGCGGCGACTTGCGCGCACGCGGCGCCCGCCGCAGCTCGTCGTACCGCAGGATTGAAAACGATCCATGGACGATGGTCCCGAAGATGAGGCTCGATCTCCCGGAGAGAATGCGGTCTTCTCTGTTCTGGGACTACAATCCTCTGCATCGAGCGGGGTTTAGCCTCGACGGCCGCGACCAGACCGATCGGCCCACTGTTCTTGACGGAGGCGGGAATGCGGGTTCTCCCTGAAGACGTTTCGAAGGCGCGCGAGCATCGGTTTCGAGTCCGAGCGCATCAGTGACACCGGATCGCGCAGACGCGGATATCGAAGATACCCTGCGCTCGGCGCCCGGCTTCGACGCACTTCCTGTCGAAATGCTGCGCGAGCTGACGGCCGAGGCTTCAGTCGTCACTCTCGAGAACGGGCAGTCGGTGCACGTTAGCCATCACTACGACGGCGATCTGTACGTCGTGGTTTCCGGTGTCCTCACCGTCAGCGGCCCCAACGGCGCCCTCGCCGAGATGACCCTGCAGGATCTCGGTCGTGGCGCTCTTGTCGGCGGCGTCAGTCTCGCGTCGCCGGATGCGAGGCTCTCCATTCGCGCGCGCGGTCCGGCCGTCGCCGGCACGATCCCGCGCCGGGCATTCGAGCAATTCGTGAGCCGCCATCCCGAACACGGAATGGCCGTGCTCGAGGCGCTGAAGCCTTCGCTGCGCCGCGAGCGTCTCTGGCTCGCCATGGGCCGCACGGACGCCTTTCAGAACCTCGATACCGAGGCGCTCAGCGAACTCGAACTCGTGCCTTTCTACTCCGGCGAAGTCGTCGTCCGCGAAGGTGAGGCCGGGGACGATCTCTGGATCGTCGTCACCGGGCGGCTGCGCGTCGTGACGACCGACGCCAACGGGTCCGAGAGCGCGTTGGCCGAACTGGCATTGGGCGAGACCGTGGGCGACATGGCCATGATCAGCCGGGAGCCCCGCTCGGCGACGGTCTATGCGATCCGAGATTCGCTCCTGGCCAAACTCTCGAGCGCGGCGTTTTACCGGCTGCTCGAGCGCCGGCCGCGATCCGGATTCGACCTGGTCGCCACGAAACTGGTCGCACGGCTGCGGAGCCGGTCGCAGCGGCATCGGCCCGGCAACAGCGTGGCGACTATCGCATTGATTCCCGCGGCGCCCGACGCTCCGATTGGCGCCATCGGCGAACGGCTGGCCGGGGCGTTTTCGCGGCTCGGACCGACGCTGCGCCTGACGAGCGACGCGGTCGATCGCTACCTGGGCGCCAGCGGCGCCGCCCAGTCGCCCGAACGCGACGGCGGCGCCGGGCCTCTCGTCGAATGGCTGGCCAGCCGCGAGATGGAGCATCGTTACGTCCTCTACCAGGCTGACCCGGCGCTCTCGCCGTGGACCGAGCGCTGCGCGCGTCATGCGGATTACAT
>JBOGIZ010000557.1:0-11538 GCA_050747805.1 Vicinamibacterales bacterium
CGCCCGCGGCCGCCGCCTGCTGCGCCGCCGCGCCAACCGCGTCCACCGCGCCCCCGGCCCGCCGCGCCCTCCATCTGCGTCTCGACGCCGGGCAGACGTCCGTTGCCAAGATCGTCGGTCACCGTGCTCGGGCCGCGCATCGTGCCGTCGTCCTGGCGGTTGCTGTAGATCCAGTATGGGACGCGGTCGTCAACGGCGACGTGATACATCTGGCCGATCGGCAGCCGCACACTCAGGGATCCGCTCGGCGAAGTGATTCGCGCGCCGCCGTCGTCGGTCAGCACGAATCGGTTGCCGTCTTTCGGATCGATCCAGATGTCGTGGCAGTCGCCGCAGCCGCCGCCGCCGCCGCGAGCGTTCGGAAACGTGCGGCCGCCGTCCAGGGAGCGGAAGTAGCTGCTGTCGAGCACGTGCACGTCATCGGCGTTCTGCGGATTGACGCCGAGGCGGATGTAGTAGCCCGCGCGGCCGATCAGGAGCCGGGACCAATTGACCGCGGCGAACGTTTCGCCGCCGTCGTCCGAGCGCCAGAGAGAGCCCTGATCCGCCGTCTGAATCAGCGCGTAGATGCGCTTCGAGTTCGATGGCGCGATGGCGACGTCGATCTTGCCGACCGGCGGCTTCGGCATGCCGGCGGTGATCTTCTTCCAGGTCGCGCCGCCGTCGTGCGTGATGTGGACGCCGCTGCCGGGTCCGCCGCTGAATTCGGCCCAGGCGTGCATCTCGACCTGCCACATGCCGGCAACGAGCGTGTTCGGATCGCTGGCGTCCATCGAAAGCCCCGAGCACCCGGTGTCGGGATCCACGAACAGCACGCGCTTCCACGTCGCGCCGCCGTCGGTCGTTTTGAACACACCGCGATCCTGCTGCGGACCGGTCACGCGCCCGATGGCGCAGACGTACACGATGTTGGGATCCGTCGGATGAACGATGATGCGGCCGATGCGGCCTGTATTGCCGAGGCCCATGTTCTTCCACGTGGCCCCGCCGTCGGCGGACTTGTAGACGCCGTCGCCCATGATGTCGCTGTCGCGAATGACCCACGCTTCGCCGGTGCCGGCCCACACTTGCTTGGGATCGGACGACGAGAGCGCCAGCGCCCCGATCGCCATCACCGGCTCGTTGTCGAAAATCGGCGCGAAGGTGTTGCCGCCGTCGGTGGATTTCCAGACCCCGCCCGAGGCCGCGCCGAGGTAGTACGTGCTCGGATCACCAGGCACGCCGACCACGGACGCGATGCGGCCGGCCGCCGCCGGACCGAGATAACGGAAGTGCAGCGGCGGCGGCGGACCGAGCGGAGCCGGCGCACCGCCGCGGCCCTGCGCGAGCAGCGCCGCGGTTGAAATGGCGGCCGCCGCGACCACTGCGCCTGTGAACCTGGAAGAAAGACGGAACACGTGCATGAGCGCTCCTCAGGAAATAGGATGGGCTGACTGTACACAATTTGAGTCCCGCGGCGCTATGATGGCGCGCGTGAGCGCAAGACGAGACTTCATTCGCCAGCTGGCGGCGGTCGCCGCGGTCGCCGGTGCCCGGTTCGGCCGGCCCGCACGCGTCGGCGCTGCGCCGCGGGCTTTGGCGCCCGTCCAGCAGCGGGCGCCCAAACCGAACTTCTTCGTCGGCATCCAGATGGATCCACACACGATGCTCGACGAAGGGATCGAGGCGTGTCTGGATCTCTGCCGCCAGACGGCCGGCGTCAACGCGCTGTTCACGTACAGCCACGCCTACGGCGGCGACCTCCACAAGCCGATCGAATGGCTGGCGACCGATCACGGCAAGCCGCCCGTCGACCAGCGCACCCGGAAACTTCCGCTGGTCTGGGTGAAACCGCACGAGCAGTACTACAAGAACACGACCTTGCGGCACCAGCAGGTGGACGCGAGCTTCGCGTACGCGGACCGCGACGTGTTCGCGGAGATGCTGGCGCCGGCGCGGGCGCGTGGGATGAAAAGCTTTGCGCGCATCCTCGAGTCGGGATCGCGCGAAGTGCAGAACGTCGCGACCGTGGCGACAATCGACGTCCACGGACGGCCCACCCAGACGGCCTGCTGGAATCATCCCGAGTACAAGGCGTTCTGGAACGACACGGTCGAGGACCTCTTCCGAAGCTACGAACTCGACGGCTTGCAGTGGGGCGCCGAGCGCGCCAGCCCGCTGGCCCGCGTCATTCAAAGCGGCGCGGACGCGAGCGCGTTGTGCTTCTGCCAGTTCTGCCGCGGTCGCGGAAAGGCGCACGGCATCGATCCCGACCGCGCGCGGCAGGGATTCGAGGACGTGCTGTTGTACGTGCAGCGCCTGCGCGGCGGCGGGCCGCGGCCGCCCGACGGCGCGTACGCCGAGTTTCTCCGCCTCCTCTTCCGGTACCCAGAAGTCCTTGCGTGGGAGTACCAGTACCGCCTGTCGCGCGAGGAAATGATGAAGGGGATGTACGACACCGTCAAAGGCATCACGCCGTCGGCGCAGGTGGGATGGCACGTCGATCACTGGGCGACGAGCATGGATCTCATCGCCCGCGCCGTGATGAGCTACGAAGAGATGGCGCCGTGGTCCGACTACTTGAAGGTGGTGGTCTATCACGCAGTGACGGCGCCGCGAATGCGATCGTGGGTCGCCAACGAGCAGAAGAGCGTTCTCTCCGACCTGCCGCTCGAAGGCGCGCTGGACCTGCATTACGCGCTCTTCGGCTACGATCGCAGTATCGACGCCATCGCGAATCGTCCAACGCCGCCGACGGCGTCGCCCGACTATGTCGCGCGGGAGACACGCCGAAGCGTCGCCAGCGCCGCAGGCAAGACGAAGATCTACCCCGGGATCGGATTCAATCTCCCTGGCGGCGGACCCGACGATCCCGAGGCGATCTATCAATGCGTCCTGGCCGCGGCCGATGCCGGCGCCGAGGGGATCGTCATCTCGCGCGAATATGAAGAGCTGACGGTCCCGAATCTCAACGCGGTCGGGCGCGCTGTCCGCGAAGTCGCGGGACGGTCCGCACCTGCCTGACGATACGCGCGCAGCCGCACGCCATCCGGCGCATCCGTGCAGCTGAGCGCCGCTTGACAGTATGCTGTGCCCATGACTGGCGTCTCGACGATGGCCTACACCCAACGCAATCCGTTTCACGCGCGCCGGACGAGCAGCTACCGGATCACGCCGCAGGGCGCTCCCAAAGACACCCAGCATCACATCGTCTCGCTCGCCGAATCCGCGATGACCTACCGGCCGGGCGATTCGCTGGGGATCTGTCCGCGCAATCCCGAGCCGCTTGTGGACGCGATTCTCGCGCGCCTCGGCGCGACCGGCGACGAGCGCGTCACCGTCGGCCAGGGCATCGAGATGACCTTCCGCGAGGCGCTCGCGACGAAAGCCGATCTCGCCATTCCGAGCAAGCGGCTGCTCGAAGCGTGCGTCGCGCAGGGCGCCGAAAACCTGCGGCCGCTCGTGGAGAAAGGCGGCGAGGAGCGGTTCAAGCACTACGTCCACGCGTGGGATGACGCGCACGACGTCCTCGACGTGCTCGCGGACGCGGCCGGCTGCCAATTCACACCTCAGGAATTCACGACGCTGATGCGGGCCCTTCAGCCGCGGCTCTACTCGATTTCATCGAGTCTGCTGCGGCACCCCGAAGAAGCGCATCTGCTCGTCCTGAGCGTCGCGTATCCCATTCGAGGGCGCGACCGGTTTGGTGTCTGCTCAACCTACATCAACGATCGCTGGCTCGAAGGTACGACGGCCCCCGTGTACCTGCAGGAAGCACAAAAGCACTTTCCGCTGCCGGCCGATCCGGCGACGCCGATGATCATGATCGGCCCGGGGACGGGACTCGCACCGTTTCGCGCGTTCCTCGAGGAGCGCGAGGAACTGGGTGCGACGGGACGAAACTGGCTCTTCTTCGGGGAGCAGGCCGCGCAGTGGGGCTTTTACTACGGCGAGGAGTTGACGGCATGGCAGCGCGGGGGGTTCCTGCGGCTGGACCTCGCGTTTTCTCGAGATCAACCGCACAAAATCTACGTGCAGCACCGTATGCACGAGCAAGCGCGCGATCTGTACGGGTGGCTCGAGGAGGGCGCCGAACTCTTCATCTGCGGCGACAAAGGCAAGATGGCGGCTGACGTTCAGAAAGAACTGCTCGCGATCCTTGAAAGCCACGGCGGCCGTACGCCTGATCAGGCGGCCGAGTACTTGGCCGCCCTCAAAAAATCACACCGTCTCAAGCTCGACGTCTACTGACGGCACGCCTGTGGCATCAACCCTTCCTGACGGAAGGAGCGCCATATGAGGCTTGAAAGCAAGATCCACGTCGCGCTCGGCGCGTGGCTGATCGCGGCGCCGTGGGTCCTTCATTACTCAAATTCCAACGCACACGCCAATGAGGTGATCTTCGGGATCGCGGTGATGGTCGCGGCCGTGTGGTCGGGCTATTCGACCGCGGCCGTATCTGGAGCGTTCGTCGTCCAGCTGGGATTGGCGGCCTGGATCTTTCTCGCGCCGTTCACGTTCCACTACGCGGGCGCGGTCGCGCCGCTCCCCGAAGCCGTCGACATGTTGACGGCGCTTCTGATCGGACTGGTGGCGGTCGTGGCGATGGCGGGCCGACTCCCTGAAGGTCCGGCCGGCCGGCTGCCCGGCTGACGAGGCGCGACCGGGACCCGACTCGCATCCGTCCTCTCCGTGGTCAGTTCACATTGATGTCCGCAGGTCGTGGAGGACCGACTGTGTGTCCTCGAGCGTCTGGCGCGTCGAGTCAGCAATCCGTTCAGCGCGGCCGAGCGCTGACCTCATGCGGACGCGCCCCGCCTGCACCGCATTCCAGATCATCACGCCGCCGGCCGTGATCGCGGCGACCGTGGCCGTCCACTTCAGAAACGATTTCATCTCCCACCTCTCCTCACCTGTGCCGTCTGCAAGTCTGCTTCCGCCCCGCGCGCGAGCGCATGGACGGCGCGGATGTGCTCGACGTGCGAAAAGAGCAGCGGGGTGTTGCCGGCGAACGTCCAGCTTCGGGGATCGATCGCTTCGGCATACAGACCGAGCGGCCCGGCGACGCGCGATGCCGCCGCGAGCACGTCCTGGGCTTGCTGGCGGCGGTCCGACATCGCGAGCGCGGTCGCGAGCCAGAACGTGCACGGCAGGAACGCGCACTCGAATTCGCCCATTTCAGACGGTCCGACATGCGGGAGCTGCGCCGGATCGAAGCGGAACACGCATCCGTCGATCGTCAGGTGCTCGGCGATGCGATCGATCGTGGCGCGCACGCGCGGATCGTCAGCCGGCAAAAAGCCCATGATGGGGATCAGCAGCGCGGAGGCGTCGAGGGCGTCGCCGTCGGTCGTCTGTTTGAACGCCTTGAGGCGGTCGCTCCAGCCGTTTCGCTCCACGTCGGCTCGAATCTCCGCCGCGGCCTGCTGCCACCGCGCCGCATGCGGCATCGACTGGCCTGTGCGCGTTCCGATGGCCAGCACACGATCGATCGCGACCCACGCCATCACGCGACCGCTGACGTAGTGCTGCCTGGCGTCGAGCTCCCAAATGCCGTTGCCCTTCTCTTTCCAGTGCGCGCACACGAAGTCGGCCGATCGGCACAGCAGGCGCCAGACATCGTCGCGCCATCGGCCGCCATGGCGCAGATACACGTCCACGCAGTCCGCCAGATAGCCGAAGATGTCGTGCTGTTGCTGGCTGTACGCATGATTGCCGGTTCGTACCGGTTTTGATGCGCGGTATCCCGCGACGTCGTTCCGTTCGCGCTGCGGGAATCCTGGCTTCCCGCGAATCGTATAGAGAACGTCAAGCGGTGGTCCGGACGTCGCCTGGAACCTCACAAGCCAGTCCAGATAGCGTCCCGCGGACTCGATGTCCCCGAGGCTGGCGAGTGTCGCCATCGCCAGCGACGCGTCGCGCACCCAGGTGAATCGATAATCAGCGTTCCATCCGCCGCCGATCCGTTCGGGAAGCGAGGTCGTCGGTGCGGCCACGCTGGACCCGCACGGCCCGTACTCGAGGAGTCGAATCGTCAGCGCGGAACGGAGCACCTCGGGTCCATGCGCGGCCGACGTCAACGCCGCCATCGAGCGCCGCCAGAACGATCGCACTCCATCCAGCAGCGCGGCGGCGCGCGCGACCGTCCACGCGCCATCCACGCCGGAGCCCATCACGCTCCACAGCTCGTCGCCCGCGCGCATGTCGAACGGCTGCCCCGAATGGGCATCGCGGCGGCTGCACCAGAGCGTCAGCTGGCCGACCTCGGGCACGTCGTATTCCCGGACTGGGTCGAAGTTCGCGGCGGGAACGAACGCGGCGGCGCATTCGACCGCGCCGCGCGAGCACACGAGCCGGCGGATGACGATTCGTTCACCGGCGGCGCGGTCGTCCTGCGGCTGCGCCATCGCGTCGGTCAGTTCGAGGTCGTAGTCGTGCGTGCGCCAGCGCGTCCGCACGATGGGTGTGGACTCCTCGTAGGTCTGCGCCCCGCTCCAGAGCGCGGCCGGGCCGAGACGCCAGTGGCCGCCGCGATTCGCATCGAGCAGGGCGCCAAAGACAATCGTGCCGTCGTAGTCAGGCAGGCAGAGCCAGTCGAGCGTGCCGTCGGCGGCGACGCGCGCGGCCGGCCGCCGATCGCCGATGACGGCGTGGCGCTCGATCGCCGGGTATGGAATCAGCCGCGCCATGCATTACTCCAGCTTCTCACCTCCGCCGCAGCAGCGCGTAGCCCGCCGCCGCCAGGCCGGCGGTCACCGCCGCGGCCATCGCGACGTTGCCGGCGTCGACGCGCGTCATTGCCGCGTAGTCGGGCACGTATTTGCGTTCCGGGAAATCGCCCGCCGGCCCGCGCGGTCCGTCCTTGTGCGCGAGCGCGATCAGTTCTGCGAGATGCAGCGCCCGGCGATCCGTCTGCTGGGCGATCTGCGTCCGGCAGCTGAACCCGTCTGCCAGAATGAGCGTATCGCGCGGCGCCGAGCGTACGGCCGGCAGCAGTACGCGCTCCCCCACCGCAACCGAGACGTCGTAGTGATCGCGTTCGAAGCCGAACGATCCCGCCATGCCGCAGCACCCCGACTCGAGGACGCGCGGTTCGAGACCCATCGCCTCGAGCGCCTTCTGCTCGGCCTCGAAACCGAGTACCGCCTTGTGATGACAATGCCCGTGCACGAGGAGGTCGCGATGGAGCGTCGGAAACGCGTAGTCGCGCTCGGTCAGGAACTCGCTCAGCACGTAGGTCTGTTTCGAGAGTCGCTTCGCGTTCTCGTCCTCCGGCAGCATCTCGCGCAATTCATCCCGGAACACGGCCGCGCAGCTCGGCTCGAGCGCGACGATCGGCGTGCCCGCCTGGATCTCGGGTTCGAGCGTCTGGATGATGTCGCGAAGCCATCGGCGCGCCAGATCGAGCATGCCGTAGTCGTAGAGAGGCCGGCCGCAGCAGAGCGGACGCCGCGGCACCACGACCTGGAACCCCGCGCGTTCGATCGCCTGCACGGCCGCGATCGCGGTGTGCGGATGGAAATGGTTGTTGAACGTATCGGGCCAGAGGATGACGCGCGGACCGCTTCCCGCGCGCTGCCGCGGCCGGTGCGCAAACCAGTCCTTGAACGTGAACGGCGCGAACGGCGGAATCTCGCGCTCGAGCGACATGCCCGAGGCGAGCTTCGCCGCCTGACTCAGTCCCGGGGTCTGCGTCACGAAGTTCACGAGACCCGGCGCGAGGGATCCGAGCCGTGCCCAGTAATGAATCAATCCGAACGCGTATGCGGTGACCGGCCGGCGGTGGCCTTCGTAGTAATGCGAGAGGAACTCGGACTTGTACGTGGCCATGTCGACGCGCACGGGACAGTCGCCTTTGCAGCCCTTGCACGCCAGGCAGAGATCGAGCGCGTCCTTCACGGCCTCGCTTTGCCACCCGTCACTGAGCGGATCGCCTTCGAGCATTTCGAAGAGCAGCCGCGCGCGCCCGCGCGTGGAATCCTTCTCCTCGCGGGTCACCATGAAGCTCGGGCACATCGTGCCGCCCTCGAGCCTCCGGCATTCGCCGACGCCGACGCAGCGCAGCGTCGCCTTCGCGAAGCTGCCGGTGTCATTGGGGAACCGGAAATGCGTCTTCACCCGCGGCGGCGCGTAGTCCGTGCCCAGGCGCAGATTCACGTCGACGGGGTATGGGTCAATCACCTTGCCTGGGTTCATCCGCCACTCGGGATCCCAGATGCTCTTGAACTCGTGGAAGGCCTGCATCAACTCGGGCCCGAACATCTTCGGCAGCAGCTCGCCGCGAGCCTGGCCGTCGCCGTGCTCGCCTGACAGCGATCCCCCGAGGCTGACCACCAGATCGGCCGCGTCCTCGACGAAGGCGCGATACTTGCGGATCCCGTCCGCCGTCTGCAGATCGAAGTCAATGCGGGTGTGGATGCACCCCTGGCCGAAATGGCCGTACAGGTCGCACCCATACCCGTACTTGTCGAGCAGCGCCCGCAGCTTTCTGAGATACGGCCCGACCTGGTCGGGAGGCACCGCCGAGTCTTCCCATCCTGGCCACGTCGGCTGCGTCTGCGATACATGGGCCGTGGCGCCGAGGCCCGATTCGCGGATCTTCCAGACTTCCTCTTCCTCGCTGTCGTCGGTGAACAGTTTCATCGACGGGGCATTCGGCCCCGCCTTCAGGGCCGCCATCACTGCGGACGCCCGCGCGTCGGTCGCCTCCTTGCTCTCGCCGCCGAACTCCACCAGCAGCCATCCGCGGCCTTTGGGCAGCAGTCCAAGATGCTTCGTGTGGATCCTGGCCTTCTTCATGTCTTCGATCAGGCGATCGTCCATCCCTTCGAGGCCGATCGGACCGAACTCCATGATTTCCGTCACGTGGTCCCCGGCGTGATACACATCGTCGTAGCCGAGCACGAGGAGCGAGCGCGCGTTCGGATTCGGAATCAGCTTGGTCACGACCTCGAGCACGATCACGCAGGTGCTCTCGCTGCCAACAAGCGCGCGCGCGACGTCGAAGCCGCTCTCCGGCAGCAGGTATGGCAGGTTGTAGCCCGACACACGGCGCGGGATCCGAGGGAAGCCGCGGCGGATCGCGTCGGCGTAGCGATCGCGGAGCTTGGCCAGCCGGCTATAGATCTCCCCGCGCCGGCCCCCCTCCCGAATGATGCGCTCGAGCTCCGTCGGAGACGTCGGGCCTACGCGCATCCGCAGGCCGTCGTAGGTAAGAATCTCCAACGATTCGATGTTATCGGCGGTGCGCGCGCCGGAACCGGCCTGGACGGCCATGACCGAGTGAACGCCGCAGGAATCATTGCCGACCATTCCGCCGAGCGTGCAGTGGGTGTGGGTGGCGGGGTCGGGACCGAACGTCAGGCCGGATCGCTTGGCGGCGTGGCGCAGATCGTCGAGGATCGTGCCCGGCTGCACGCGCCCGAGCCGCTTGTCGGCGTCGATCTCGAGGACCTGGTTCATGTACTTCGACATGTCAATGCAGACCGCCACGTTGCAGCACTGCCCGGCCAGGCTCGTGCCGCCGCCCCGCCCGAAGATCGGCGCGCCATGGCGCCGGCAGATGGCGACGGTCCGCTCGACGTCTTCGATGTCTCGCGGAACGACCACGCCGATCGGCGGCTGGCGATAATTCGAGCCGTCGGTCGCATAGAGCGCGCGGCTCCCGGCGTCGAAGCGAACTTCGCCACGAATCGCGCGAGTCAGCTCGGACTCGAGGGCATGTGCATCGATGGCTGCAGCAGCCGGCGCCGACTCGTGCCGCGCGCGGCCGTGCGTCTGATGAAGAGGAAGAGGCATGAACGTTGGCACTAGTTACCTCGCGTGTGCGGCAAACCGTTCCGCGTCGCGGCGCTTCAGCTCGAGCCCGAGGCCCGGCCGCGAACGATCCGGTCGAAGTACCCCGTCGACGGGCCGCTGGACGCCGTCAAACAGCATCTGCTCGATCCGCACGTGGTCGTGGAAGTATTCGAGATTGCAGGCGCGCGGCGCGGCGGCGCACGCGTGCGCGTGAATCGAGGGCGCGGTGTGCGCCGACAATGGCACGTTCCAGGCGTCGCATAGCGCGTCGACGGCGAGAAAGCCCGTCACGCCGCCGCAGCGCGTGGCGTCGGCCTGCAGCACATCCACCGCGCCCGCCTGGAGCATGCGCCGGAAATACACGGGCTGATATCCGTACTCGCCAGCCGCGATCGACATGCCGGCGGGCGCACGGTCCCGCAGAGCTCTCAGGCCTTCGAGATCGTCAGAAGAGACCGGCTCCTCGAACCACACCACGCCCTGCTCTGCGAACACGTGCGCCTGCGCGAGCGCCTGCGTGCGTGTGTAGCCGCCGTTTGCGTCAACGAATAAGCCGGCGTCCGGGCCGATCGCCATCCGCGCCTGCGCGACGCGATCCGGATCTGCGCCCGCATCGCGCCCGATTTTCATCTTGACGTCGCGAATGCCCTCCGCAACCCAGCCGCCGAGCTGGTCGCGGAGCCGCTCGATGGAGTAGGAGGTGAAGCAGCCGCTCCCGTAGACGCGTATACCTTCCCGCGCGCTCCCGAGCGCGGAGACGAGCGGCAGGCCGAGCAGCCGCGACTTGAGATCCCACAGCGCCACGTCGACCGCCGAGATGGCCGACGCCGCAACGCCGGGGCGACCGATGTTGCGGACGGCATTCACCATGCGGACGTAATGGCCGGGAATGTCGAAGGGATTGCCGTCTTCAAGCAGAGGCGCGAGCTGCTCGCGCACGATCGCTGCGGCACCCGTGTGCGTGTAGGCGTAGCCAAGTCCCGTTGTCCCGGCGGCGTGGACGTGGACGATCACGATCGTCGTGCTGTGCCACTCGATCGTCCCGTCGGATTCGGGTGCGTCGGTCGGGATCGTGTACGCGCCGACCTCGACGCGTCCGATCGAGTGCGCGCCGGCGTCCACCGCCCGTTTCTCTGCGACTGCCGTCGTGCCCCCTATTTCTTTCGATGCGGCAGGTACGTGTCCGCCGCTTGCTTCACGGTCTGCTTGAGGAAGCCAAGCGTGTCGGCATCGCCGGCGAGAACGGACGATGTGAGGTGCCGCGCCTCTTCGAGGGTGATGTGCGGCGGCAGCGGCGGCACGTCCGGGTCCGTAATCGCCTCAACGACCGCGGGACGATCGGCGGACAGCGCGCGATCCCACGCGTCGGCGATCTGATCCGGCCGATCGACGCGGATGCCGCGCAGCCCGAGCTCCTCGGCGTAGCGCGCGTACGGGAAGTCGGGAACGCTCTGCGAGCCAGGGAAGCGCGGATCCCCGGCCATGACGCGCTGCTCCCAGGTGACCTGATTGAGATCGCGGTTGTTGAGCACCAGCACGACGAGCCGCGGATCGCTCCATTCCTTCCAGTACTTCGCGATCGTGATCAGGCCGTTGATGCCGTTCATCTGCATCGCGCCGTCGCCGACCAGCGCGATCGCGACGCGGCTGGGAAAGGCGAACTTCGCCGCAATCGCGTACGGCACGCCGGGCCCCATCGTCGCCAGCGTGCCGGACAGCGATGCCATCATGCCGCGGCGGATCTTTAGATCGCGCGCGTAC
>JBOGIZ010000558.1:0-7632 GCA_050747805.1 Vicinamibacterales bacterium
GTGGACGAGATGCTGACGGCACTTGCGCCCGTCGTCGGCTTCGTCTGGTGCACGACAGCGCCGGGCACCCGAGCGCGGCGGGCGGATGAGGTGGCGTCGGTGGCCCAATCGGTCGGCATGACCACGCTTGTGGTCGAGGATCCCTTCGAGGCGCTCGATCGCGCGTGCGCCGTGGCGCCGCGCGTCGTCGTGGCCGGATCGATCTACCTGATCGGGCCGCTCCGCGCACGGCTGGCCGGCCGTGCTATTCTTCGCTGACTCCACATTTTCGGCGCCATTCCGGAGCATGCTGCGCACCGCCGTCCTTCTGCTGCTGCTATCCCTCGCCTTTGCGTTGCCGGCGCATGCGCAGGTCGGCGGGGCGCCCGGTGGCTGCAACGTTGTGTGGAACATCAAGAGCGACACAGCCAACGAGATCAACAGCAACGACTATCTGCTCATCGGGAGGGTGGAGATCGACTGCAACACGATGCAGCTCTTCGCCGACAAGGTCGAAGTGCTGACGGACGCCGACCGGCTCCGCGCGTGGGGCAATGTGGTCGTGGCGTCGGTCGACAGCCGCGTCGCGGCGGATCAGCTCGAGTTCAACACGCATACAAAGACCGGCACATTTTTCGTGGCGTCGGGAATCGCCAGCATCGCCAATCGCGGCGTCGACCGCAGTTTCTTCGGCACGCAGGAGCCATCCGCGTATTTTTGGGGCCGCACGATCGAGAAGCTCGGGCCGAAGACGTATCGGATTAGCCACGGCGGGTTCACGACCTGCGTGCAGCCCACGCCGCGCTGGGAGCTCATCTCGGATTCGGCGGTGGTCACCCTCGAGGATCATGCGGTGTTGAAGAACACGCTGCTGATGGTCAAGAGCGTGCCCGTGTTCTATCTGCCGATCATGTATTACCCGATCAACAAAGAGGATCGGGCGACCGGGTTCGTCATGCCGCAGTACGGCACGTCGACGATCCGCGGCACGACCCTGAGCGACGCGTTCTTCTGGGCGATCGATCGCAGCCGCGACGCCACTCTCTACGGTGACTACTTTTCGAAAACCGGATTCGGCTACGGCGGCGAATACGAATACGTGCAGGCGCCCGGATCGCAGGGCAAAGTCGACGTGGACATCATCCGCGAACACGACGCGCTCTACACGCAGAGCGACGGATCGGTCGTCGACCACCCTGCCGACTCGAGCTATTCGATCATCGGCACGGTGGCGCAGGCGCTGCCCGATTCCATGCGGCTGTCCGGCAACGCCAATTATTTCTCGAGCCTCACATCTCAGGAACGCTATCAGCAGAACATCTATCAGGCCACGAACACGACGCGGTCGTACGGCGTGAATCTGACGGGAAACTGGGGCGCCAACGGCCTGAGCGTGGCGACCAATCGCAGCGAAGTGTTCGTGGACCAGAACGATTCAACGGTCGTCGGGTCGCTGCCGCGCGTCGATTTCACGCGAGCGGAGAAACAGCTCGGAGACCTGCCGATCTACGTCGGCAGCACGAGCGAATGGGCGACGCTCATCCGCACGGAGAAATCGGCCACGACGACGATCGACCAGGGGCTCACGCGCTTCGACGTCTTTCCGACGGTGCGCGTCCCGTTCACGAAGCTCTCGTTCCTCACCTTCAACACGACGATCGGCTTTCGCGACACGTACTGGACCCAGAGCCTCGACGACGCCGGCCAGCAGGCCCCCGTCGGATTGAACCGGCACTACGTGACCCTCTCGACCTCGATTACCGGGCCCGTCTTCTCGCGCATCTTCTCGACGCCGAAGCTCCGCTACGCGCAAAAGTGGAAACACGTCGTTGAGCCGGTGTTCACGATTTCCCGGACGACGGCGATCCCGGACGCCTCGCACGTCGTTCAGCTCGAGGCTCCTGATTTCGTCGTCGGCAGCGTGACGAGCATGCAGTACGGCGTCAACAACCGCTTGTACGCGAAGCGGGACACGGCTCGCGAAATCGTGACCGTGTCAATTTCGCAGAGCTACTACACGGACGCGAACGCGGCCCTGGTCGACCAGCAGTATCAGAGCAGCTTTACGCAGGGTCTGAAGCCGACGAACTTCTCCCCCGTCGCGCTCCAGGTGCACGTCGCGCCGACCACACTCATCGATACGAGCTTCCGCACCGAGTACGACACGCGGGTGCATGCGCTCCGTACTGTCGCCGCCAACGGCACGGTCACGAAAGGCTGGGTGCAGGCGAGCGCCGTGTGGAGCGAGAACCGCTACCTCCCGCAGCTTCCCGGGTTCAACGTCCTCGCCGCCGCGACCCAGTCGGTCGGCGCGACGACGACGATCAAGCGCCCGGGAAATGGGCTAGGCGGAACCTACGCCTTCAACTACGATCTGCGGAACAGCTACATGGTCAACCAGAAGATTACGGCGTACTACAACACCCAGTGCTGCGGCGTGGGCGTGGAGTACCAGGCGGTCAACTACCTCGGGAACGTCAACATCATCGGCGTGCCGGAGGATCACCGCTTCAACATCTCGTTCACGCTCGCGGGCATCGGATCGTTTTCGAACCTGCTCGGATCGTTCGGAGGCGCGCGATGAAGGGACTGATCCTGAGCGGCGGGAGGGGGACGCGCCTGCGCCCGCTCACCTACACGAGCGCGAAACAGCTCGTGCCGGTGGCGAACAAGCCGGTCCTCTTCTATGGGATCGAATCGCTGGCGGCCGCCGGGATTCGCGACATCGGCATCGTTGTCGGGGAGACAAAAGACGAAATCAAGGGCGCGGTCGCGGATGGCTCGCGCTGGGGCGTTCGCGTGACGTACATCGAACAGGACGCGCCTCGTGGACTGGCGCACGCCGTACTCATCAGCGAGCCGTTCATCGGCGCGAACCCGTTCGTCGTGTACCTTGGCGACAATCTCCTCAACAAGGGCATCACGGAGTTCGTGGAGGAGTTCGTGCGCGAGAGGCCAGCCGCGCAGATCCTGCTGACGCGCGTGCCCGACCCGCAGATGTTCGGCGTGGCGGAACTGTCGGCCGGCCGCGTGGTGCGTCTGGTGGAGAAGCCAAAGGAACCCAAGTCGGACCTCGCGCTGGTCGGCGTCTACATGTTTTCGCCCGACGTGTTCGAGTCCGTGAAGCGGATTCGTCCCAGCTTCCGGAACGAGCTCGAGATCACCGATGCCATTCAGGACCTGATCGATCGCGGTCTGACGGTGCGTCCGCATCTCGTTGACGGGTGGTGGAAGGACACGGGCAAGCTCGAAGACATGCTCGAGGCAAATCGACTGATCCTCGATACGATCGAGCGGAAGATCGAAGGACGCGTCGACGCCGATTCGCGCATCGAGGGAAAGGTCATCGTCGAGTGCGGAGCGGTCGTGGAACGGTCCGTGATTCGAGGACCGGCGATCATCGGACCCGACGCGCGCATCGTGCACGCCTATGTCGGACCGTTCACGTCGATCGGCCGCGGCGCCGAAATCCGGGAATCCGAAGTCGAGCACAGCATCGTCCTCGATGGCAGTGTGATCAGCGATCTTGGCAATCGCGTCGAAGATAGCCTGATCGGCCGGAACGTGCGGATCTACCGGCTGCCGGTGAAGCCGTCCGCGTACCGGTTCATGCTCGGCGACAACTCGGAGGTCGGCATTCGATGGTGATGATCGACAGAGCCAGCTGCGGAGGCCCGTCATGACTGCGCCCACCAGGTTCGCGGCGGCCTCGGCGACGCCGATCGACGGCGTCCGCACGAAGACGCTGCGGCTCGTCGCCGACGAGCGCGGCTGGCTCCTGGAGATCCTTCGCGCCGACGACCGCGACATCTTCACCAAGTTCGGCCAGGTATACGTCTCCGCGACGTATCCGGGGGTGGTCAAGGCCTGGCACTATCACCAGCGGCAGGTGGACCATTTCGCGTGCGTCGCCGGGATGGTGAAGCTCGTGCTGATCGACACGCGCGAGAATTCGCCGACCAAGGGCGCGGTCAACGAATTCTTCATCGGCGCCCAGAATCCTCAGCTCGTCGTCGTGCCGAACCTCGTGTATCACGGGTGGAAATGCATCGGCGCGGAGCCCTCCCTCGTCGTCAACGTCCCGACCGAGCCGTACAACCGCGGCGAACCAGACGAATACCGCGTCGAGCCGCACGGCGTCCTGCCGTACGACTGGAGCCGCAGGGATGGTTGAGGTGCTCGTCACGGGAGGTGCGGGCTTCATCGGGTCGAATTTCGTTCGGCACGCGCTCGAAAGCCACGCCGACTGGCGGGTGACGACGCTCGACAAACTGACCTACGCGGGACGGCTGGAGAATCTCGACGGCGTCCTCGAGCACCCGCGCCACCGGTTCGTCAAAGGAGACGTCGCCGATTCACCCGTCGCTGCGCCCCTCGTCACCGAGGCCGACATCGTCGTCCATTTCGCGGCGGAAACGCACGTCGATCGATCGATCGCGAGCGCGGGCGAGTTCATCACTACGGACGTGTACGGCACGTTCGTTCTGCTCGAAGCCGCCAGGCAGAGCGGCCGCCTTCGACGCTTCGTGCAGATCTCGACCGATGAAGTGTACGGAAGCGTCGCGGAAGGATCGAGCCTGGAAACCGATGAGCTGAAGCCGCGCAACCCGTATTCGGCGAGCAAAGCCGGCGCCGATCGCCTCGCCTACAGCTACTGGGCGACCTACAACGTGCCGGTGATCGTGACGCGCGCGTCGAACAACTACGGCCCCAACCAGTTTCCCGAAAAAGTCATCCCGCTGTTCATCACACACGCGCTCGACGATCGTCCGCTGCCGCTCTATGGCGACGGGCTGAACGAGCGGGACTGGCTGCACGTGGCCGATCATTGCCGCGCGCTCGATCTGCTCATCGAGCACGGCGCCGACGGCGAGGTGTACAACATCGGCGGCGGCAACCACGTGCGCAACGTGGATCTCACGCACCGCATCCTCGAGCTGCTCGGCAAGCCGGCTTCTCTGATCGCGCCCGTCCCCGATCGACCCGGACACGATCGGCGCTATTCGCTCAGTACCGACAAGCTCCGCGCGCTCGGCTGGCAACCCTCGGTGCGGTTCGATGAAGGGCTCGAGCGCACCGTGGAGTGGTACCGGCAACACGAGGGATGGTGGCGCCCCATAAAGGATCGCGATCCCGAGTTTCAGCGGTACTATCGGCGCCAGTACGGCGCCCGCTGAGTTGCGCGTGACTGGCGAGCCGCTCATCACCGGCGCGACTGGATTTGCCGGCAGCCACCTGCTGGATCGCCTGCGCGCGCGCGGACGCGTCTGGGCGTGGTCGCACGCGGCTGGACGCCAGGCACGTTCGGACGGTGATCAACGCGTGCGGTGGCAGTCGGCGGACGTGGTCGACCGCGCGGCCGTCGAACGCGCCCTGGCGGCGGCGCGTCCCTCGGTCATTTACCACTGCGCCGGCATCGCGGACGTGGGGCAGTCGTGGCGCGATCCGGCGCTGGCCCTTCACGTCAACGTGATCGGGACGCACAACCTGCTGGAAGCCGTGCGCACCTGCGGCCTCTCATGTCCGGTGCTCGTGACCGGATCGGCGCTCGTCTATCAGCCGACGAGCCGCGAGATTCACGAGACCGATCCCATCGGACCCGCGACAATCTACGGCGTCAGCAAGCTCGCGCAGGAGCTCGCCGCGGCCGGGCACGAGCACGCCGTCTTCCTGACGAGGCCATTCAACCATGCGGGTCCGCGGCAGTCTACGGCGTATGTCACGTCGGCGTTTGCCGAACAGCTCGCGCGAATCGAGGCGGGTGAGGCCGAACCGGTCCTGCGCGTGGGCAACCTGGACTCGCGGCGCGACATCACCGACGTGCGCGACACGGTGCGCGCGTATGAGGCGATCGTCGAGCAGGGACAGCCGCATCGGCCTTACAACGTGTGCTCCGGGCGCGCGTATCGGATCGGCGATCTGCTCGAGATCCTGCTCGGTCTGACGCGCGTGCGCGTGCGTGTGGTGGTGGATCCCGACCGCCTGCGGCCGAGCGACAATCCGACGGTCCTCGGCAGCCACGACCGCCTTGCACGCGACACCGGCTGGACACCCGAGGTCCCAATCGAACAGACGCTCTCGGATCTGCTCGATTTCTGGCGCTCGGTGCGCGCGGCACCCGCCTCGCCGGGCGCGGCCCCGCGCGCATGACGCCGGCCCGCGCGGACAGCGTGCGCGGCGCCCCTTCCGAAACGGCTCGGCAGATCGTGCACATGTCGATGGGCGCGTTCGCGCTCACCCTGCGATGGCTCACGCCGTGGCAGGCCGCAGCGCTCGCCGCCGGCGCGCTCGCGTTCAATCTCTTCCTCCTGCCTCGCTTCGCGCACGGCCTCTACCGCCACGGCGATCGCGACCGCGCGATCCACGGCATCGTCTACTACCCGCTCGCGGTGCTGCTGCTCATCGCCGTCTTTCCGCGCCGTTTGGACATCGCCGCGGCCGCCTGGGGGATTCTCGCGATCGGCGACGGCGTCGCGACGCTCGCGGGCCGGGCGATTGGTGGAGCGCGCTGGCCATGGAATCCGAACAAGACCGTCGCCGGATCGTTCGCGTTCGCGGCGGGCGCGGCGATCGCCAGTGTCTTTCTGGCGTGGTGGGTCCGGCCGAACGTTTCCGCGCCTCCGCCGATCCTCTTCGCGATTGTCGTTCCCCCGATTGCCGCGGTCGCCGCGGCGTTCGTGGAAACAATTCCCGTCGGGCTCGACGACAACCTGTCCGTCGCGGCGAGCGCTGGCGCCGTCCTGTGGCTCGGCGCGCTGGTCTGCACGCGATACGCTGCGGCGCTGGGCGCGCAGTTTGGGTCGCAGGTGAATGGCTATATCGACGTGTCGATCTCGCTGACGCGCGTCGCCGCGGCCGTCGTTGCGAATCTCGTCGTCGCGGCAGCCGGGTACGGGGCGAGGACCGTCAGCGCGTCGGGCGCGGTGTGCGGCGCGATTCTCGGCATTGCGATCTTCTTGCCGCTCGGATGGCAGGGGTGGATGCTCCTGCTCGTGACCTTCATCGCGGCGTCGGTCGCGACACGGACGGGACGGGCGCGCAAACAGCTGCTCGGGATCGCGGAAGAGCGCGGCGGCCGGCGCGGGCCGGGCAACGCGATCGCGAATACGGGCGTCGCCGTGATCGCGGCCGTGCTGGCCGGACTCGACGTGCATCCCGAACTTGCCCGGCTCGCGTTCGTCGCGGCGCTCGCCGCCGGCGGCAGCGATACAATCGCGAGCGAGATCGGAAAGGCCTACGGACGCCGCACCTGGTCGGTCGCGTCGCTGTCGCGCGTCGCGCCGGGAACGTCCGGGGCGATGTCGCTCGAAGGGACGATGGCCGGCGTGGCCGGGGCGATCGGCCTGGGAACGCTGGCGATCGGCCTCGGGCTGCTCGCGCCGCGGGCGCTCCTCGTCGTCGTGATCGCCTCCACTGTGGGAGCGTTCGTCGAAAGCTGGCTCGGCGCCACACTCGAAGGGCCCGGCATTCTGAACAACGACGTGCTGAATTTCATCAATACCGCCGTCGCCGCTGCAACGGCGATCGCGATCGCCCGGTGGCTTGCCTAAGTCGTCCGTTTCAGAAGTTCGCTCACGTATTTCCCGCTTGTACTGAGGGCCGAGATATGGCACCGTACTCCGCACGAGACCGCAGAGAAGATGCCTCGGCAGA
>JBOGIZ010000559.1:0-2996 GCA_050747805.1 Vicinamibacterales bacterium
GTAAAGTTGTGCTACAACGCACGAATGCCGGTAATCGTCGTAACGGGTGCTACCAGTGGGATTGGGCGGGCGGCGGCGCTGCGCTTCGCGCGAGAAGGCGGAACGATTATCGCCGTCGGGCGAGACATGGCGGCGCTCGACGATGTCGCGGCCGGCGTGGCGCAGGCCGGAGGAACGTGCGACGTGGTGGCGATCGATGTGACCGCGGCGGACGCACCCGCGGCGATCGTCGACCGTGCGGCGCGTGCCGGCGGATTGAGCGTCCTCGTCAACGCGGCCGGCATCATCGCATCGGGGACGGTCGAAAGGACGTCGGACCCTGATTTGGACGCGATGCTGGACGTCAACCTGCGCGCGCCATTTCGATTGATGCGCGCGGCCGTGCCGCTCCTCGCCACCTCCCGCGGCGCCATCGTCAACGTATCGAGCGTCACGGGGCTTCGCGCGTTCCCCAACGTCCTGGCCTACTGCGTGAGCAAGGCGGGCGTCGATCAGCTCACGCGCTGCGCCGCGCTCGAACTGGCGCCGCGGGGAATTCGTGTGAATGCCGTGAATCCAGGCGTGGTTGTGTCCAATCTGCATCGCCGGAGCGGCATGGCCGAGGACGCCTATGCGGCGTTTCTGGCGCACTCCCAGGAAACACATCCACTCGGACGGCCTGGCGATCCGGACGAGATCGCCGAGCTGATCGCGTTCCTGGCGTCGGAGCGGGCAGGCTGGATCACCGGCGAGACGATTTCGATCGACGGCGGCCGCCATCTGACGTGCGCTCGCTGACCGCCAGTTCACGTAATTCAGCTACACTGAGCTCATGCATAAGTTCGTCGCTACACTCGCCATGATCGCGCTCGGAGCCGGAGTGCTCGCGCAGGGGAAAGAAGAAGACCGACTCCGCGCCTGCGCGACGGCGCTGAGGGAAATCCTGAACGTGCCAGACGACATTCCGAAAGACCTGCTCGACAAGGCCGAGTGCGTGATCGTGTTTCCCGGGGTGAAGAAATTCGCCGTGGGCGTGGGCGGAAGCTACGGACGCGGCGCCATCAGCTGCCGCACCGGCGACAATTTCACGGGACCGTGGAGCGCGCCCGCGATGTTCGCGCTCGAGGGAGGCAGCATCGGCTTCCAGCTGGGCGGCCAGTCCACCGATTTCGTCCTGCTCGTCATGAACGATCGGGGCGCGACGTCGGTTCTCAGCAGCAAGGTGCAGCTCGGGGCCGATGCGACGGCCGCCGCCGGTCCCAAAGGACGGAGCGCGGCCGCGGCGACCGACGCGGTGATGCAGGCCGAGATGTTGAGCTACTCGCGCGCGCGCGGATTGTTTGCCGGCGTCTCTCTCGAGGGATCCACGCTTCGCGCCGACAACGACGCCGATACGCTCGTCTACGGACGAGAGATCAGCGCACGCGACATTGTCAAAGGCGACGTGCCGGTTCCAGCGGCTGCCAAGCCGATGATCGATCTGCTCGACAAGAAATCGCCGAAGAATCTGTCGGAAGGAAAATAGCTTACGCCAGCCGGGTGGCTTCGGCGCTTCTGAAGGCCGCCATGCCGTCGGCGACGTTCACGACATCCGGCACGCCTTCGTGCGCGAGCAGGCTCGCCGCGAGGGCCGATCGGTACCCGCCTTCGCAGATGACCGCCAGCGGTCCATCGGGCAGCGCGCCGAGATGCGATGGCAGGCCGCCGACGGGGACGTTGATCGATCCGTCGATATGGCCGCCGCGCCATTCCGTCGGCGTACGGACGTCGATGACATGCCATCGCTCGCCCTGCGCCATGGCCCGGCGCAGATCGTCGGCGGACATGCGCGGCTGCTCGGCGACGGGCAGCCCTGCGCGCGTCCACGCTGCGATGCCGCCGGCGATCGAGCCTGTTACGGCATCGAGTCCGACGCGCAGCAGTTGCACGTACGCGTCCTGCGCCTGCGCGCGGTCGTCAGACAGGAGCAGCAGCGGCCCTCCAGGCGCGAGCACGAATCCAGCCCAGTACCCGACCTTCGATCCGTACGCGAAATTCAGCGCGCCATCGGGGTGGCCGGACGCGAACTCAGCGCCCGGGCGAAGGTCCAGGACGATCGCGCCGTCTGCCGCGAGTGCGGCCGCGGCCGCCGGGGCGATCTCTGGCACGCGCGGCGTCGCGTTTGCCAGATCCAGAATGTCGGGACCCTCGCTGTTGACGCGCTTCATGCGCGCGAAATAGGCCGGAGTTTCGGGAACGTCCGCCAGCACAGCTTCGACAAACGCAACCTTGTCGCCGTATTGCAGCATCGGATTCAATCGGCGCTCGCGGCCAATCGTCGAGAATGGGTCCTTGCCGATCCCGGCGCCGCAGAGCGAGCCCGCGCCGTGTCCAGGATGCACTTCCACATCGTCCGGCATCGCCAGCACCCGCCCGAGGGAGTCGAAGAGCGCGCCCGCGAGCTGACGCGTTTGCGCGTCGCCAAGAAGATCAGGTCGCCCGACGCCGCCGACGAATAACAGGTCGCCCGTGCACAAGCGGACCGGGGCGCCGCGTTCTTCGACCTGCACGGTCACATGCTCCGGTGTATGTCCGGGCGTGTGAAGAAATGTCAGCGTGACATCACCCACGCGAAGCTGTTCACCATCACGCACCTCGTGATGGTCGAACGCAACGTGCGATCCAGGACCACCGATGACGCGCGCGCCGGTGGCGGCGGCCAGCTCGCGCGAACCGGACACGAAATCCGCGTGGACGTGCGTTTCGATCGCCGCGGTGATGACGAGACCGTGCTGGCGCACGGCCTCGGTGTAGATCGACGCGTCACGCCGCGGGTCGATGACGACCGCCTGCTTCGTGCGATCGCACGCGACGAGGAATGAGGCCTGCGCGAGACCTTCGTCGAAGAAGCGCTGAAACATATAATCGAGGGCATCATATACCTTCGCATCTCTCCTGCTGCGTGCCGCCGATGACGGTGCTGCTCGTTCTGGCGGTCGCCGCCGCGGGCGCGGTCGCCGGCTGTCTTGGATCGCTTC
>JBOGIZ010000560.1:0-3805 GCA_050747805.1 Vicinamibacterales bacterium
CGCCATCGCGCGCTGGTCGCCAGGCGCCGAAGATCTGGCCGGCACGGTCGAGCGCGCCTTCCAGTCGACCCTGGCCGAGCGCGACGACGCGTCGATGTCGGCGCCGTTGGCAGACGAGGACGCCGCGGTCAAGCGCTGGCTCGCGGCGCGCGTGTTTGGAAACTGGATCGCGTATCAGGGCGATGGACTGCTCGCGATTGTCGGTTATCTCCACCACTGTCTGCGCACGTTTGCCGCCGAACGGGCGCTCGACGGCGATCCCGTCGAGGCGATCCGCCGCGCGGACCGCAGGCTTCTTCACGAGGCTGACTGACATGGCCGTGCTCGAACGCTTTCTCCGATACGTGCAAATCGATACGCGGTCCGACGACGCGTCGTCCACGTGCCCGTCGACGCCGGGCCAGTGGACGCTGTTGCGCCTCCTCGCCGACGAGCTGAAAGACATGGGCGCGGCCGATGTGACCATCGACGAGAACGGGTATGTCATGGCGACGATTCCGGCCACGGTCGATCGGCCCGCGCCCGTCGTGGGCTTCATCGCGCATGTGGACACCTCGCCAGAGATGAGCGGCACGAACGTCAAGCCGCTGGTGCACCCGCGGTGGGACGGCCGCGACATCGTGCTCCCGGATCATCCCTCGGCGGTGTTGCGCGCGGTGGAGGACCCCGCCCTTGGCGCTCAGATCGGCCACGACATTGTCACGGCATCCGGCGCCACGCTGCTCGGCGCCGACGACAAGGCCGGCGTCGCCGCGATCATGACGGCGGCGGAATATCTGCTGGCGTATCCCGAGATTCCGCACGGGGCGATTCGCGTTGGCTTCACGCCCGATGAGGAAATCGGGCGCGGAGCGACCCGCTTTGATGTGGCGCAGTTCGCGGCGGCCGCAGCGTACACGCTCGACGGGGGATCGTGCGGAGAGCTCGAGTTTGAAAGCTTCTCGGCCGATCGGATGCGCGTCACCTTTGCGGGATTCAACACCCATCCTGGCTACGCCGATGGAAAGATGCGGAACGCGATCCGTGCCGCCGCCCGCTTCGTGGATCGGCTACCGGCGGAGATGTCGCCCGAGCGCACGCGCGGATACGAGGGTTTTCTCCATCCGTATCAGCTCGAGGCCTCGGTCGATCAGACGACCGTGGTCCTCATCGTGCGAGACTTCGTCACGGCGCAGCTTGCCGTCAAGGAGCAGCTCGCGCGAACGCTCGCCGAGGATGTGGCGCGTCAGACCAGCACCGCCGCGACCATCGACATCGTCGAGCAGTATCGCAACATGCGCGAGGTGCTCGATGATCATCCGGAGGTCGTCGAACGCGCGCGCGCGGCGATCCGCCGCGCCGGCCTGACGCCGATCGAGAAGCCGATCCGCGGGGGCACCGACGGATCGCGTCTCTCGTTCATGGGCCTGCCGACGCCGAACGTATTCGCCTGCGAGCACAACTTCCACTCCCGGCTCGAATGGACGTCGCGCCAGGACCTCGAGAAGTCGGTGGCGGTCATCATCGAGATCGCGCGCGAGTGGGCCGTCTGAACGGCCGCGGATGTGAACGCCGCGAGGGGCGCGGCAGGCGCTCCTTTCTCGCCGGTCAGTCCGCCGCGGATCGTGGCGCCGACCGGGACCGGTTACACTCTCGCCGTTGATCCCGGACCCCTTTGAATGCGCCGGCGTGGCGCCCTTCTCGCTGTTCGACGGCGACTGGGTGCACCGCGCGTTCGACGCGATCGGCTTCCGCAGCCGGCGTGCGCGCGACCTCGCGGGTCGCAGCGCTGTCGTGATGGTCCTGACCTGGGGCGTCCTGGCGTCTCTCGCGGTGGCGACGGGCCTCTACAGCCGGCTGGTCGACGGTAATCCGTCACGCCAGCTCGTCGGCGGGCCGGTTTTCGTGCAGAGCGGTCAGCGTATACTTGGCGTCATTCAACGAGGAGCCCGACCACCGATGACTCGACGATTCGTGATGCCCACCGTGTTCGCCGCCGCGATACTCGCCTTGGTGCCCGTCGCCGCGCGGGCACAGCAGAAGCCCACGCCGTCCCAGAACCTGAAAGTGACGCCCCTGGACGTCAAGCTTGGACTCTGGAACGTGACCTCCACCTCGGACCGCGCCGGCGAGCTGCCGATGGACATGAGCAAGCTGACGCCCGACCAGCGTGCGCGGATAGAGCAGGCGATGAAGAACCAGCCCACCTCCGATACCAAGACGCAGAAGGCATGCATCACGCCCGAGACGCTGAGGAGTCTGGCCAGCGAACTCATGGAGCGTGACGGCGAGGCAAACTGCACGACGAGCGACTTCACCTCGACCTCGACCGTACAGCAGGTGACGCTGACCTGCCAGGGGGAGCGGCCGTCGACGTCGCACCTGCGCTTCGAGGCGACCGACCACGAGCACATGAACGGCGGCGGCACAATCGTGATGTCCGACCCTTCCGGCCAGCATTCGATGAACATCAAGTTCACCGTCAAAGCGACGTGGCAGAGTGCGTCGTGCGGTGACGTGAAGTAGGCGACCGCGCTGAGCATCGCGGACCCCGACAGTCATCGCTCATCGGCCATCGCCCATCGCTCATCGGCCATCAGCCAATCAGGCGCGATAGTCGCGCGGATAGAGCGCCGGCTGCCCTTTGATCGCGATCGCCCCGAAGTGCTTCAGATCGAGCGTGACGATCGCTTCGGGACGCAGGCGCTCGGCTATCGCGATCACGACCGCATCGACCAGTCCGATCCGCAGCGCCCGGTACCGCGCGGCGATCGCGCGTGCCCGAACGAGATCTTCCTCACTCCCCCACTCGACGGAAAAGGCGTCGGCGGCGAGGTCGTCGAACCAGGCCGTCTGGGCATGTGTGCCGAGGTGCTCCGCCACGAGGTAATCGACCTCCGGCAGGATCGCCCAGGGAAGACGCCAGGCCGCCGGATTGTCCTCATAGATCGCGCGCACGGTGTCGTGGTGCGCCTCGTCGGCGTCGAGTAGCGCCAGCATGGCGCCCGTATCGACGAGGATCATGCTTCGTCGCCGAAGCCCGAGAGCAACTGTTCCGCGCGCGTCCCGAGATCGCGGCGGCCGCTGCGGAACGCGCCCACGCTGCGCGCACGCCGGCGCGGCGCGTGCCGGAGCGTGTATTCCGCCACCGCTTCGCGCACGAGCGCAGCAGCCGGCCGCTTGCGCGCCCGCGCGATCTGCTTGAGCCGGCGGTAGTCCTCGGCATCGAGGTAGATCGTCGTCTTCTCCTTGGCGAGACCCATATATGGTAACCATATAGCTGGCCGGCGATCCGGTCAAGGTCAGGCGAGCCGCGGCCCTCTGGGCCCGGGTACGAACGCGCGATAAGAAACTTGAGAAGCGCGACAAAAGTCTACCTATTGGCGAACATTTACAGTCTTGAGCGTGTGTCCAGGCGTCGATAGTGCAAATAAGTCCTATATTGACATAAAGAGTGTCTCTATTTGTGGCATCATATGTGCTCGTGTGCCTCCATCGCACGATCGCAGTTGGGATTGGGATCAGTGCCGGCCCGTACGCGAAACCGGCCATCGTCGGACGTCGGTGAAAGAGGCAGTCAAAGAGCGATGTCGGGCATCTTAGCGATCGAACCAAGTCCGCAGCGACGCGGGCTTCTCGCGGCACTCCTGCGCGAGCACGCGACAAGACACTTCACGATTGTCGAGTCCGTTGAAGCAGCCATGGGTGTTTTTGCGGAGCGCCAGCCGGACGTCGTGGTCACTCCGGCGCTCCTCTCTCCCGAGGACAGCGACCGACTGGGCGCGTACATCAGGCGGCATGCCGCGCCGCACGTGCAGATGTTCAC
>JBOGIZ010000561.1:0-4702 GCA_050747805.1 Vicinamibacterales bacterium
GGCGACGATCAGCGCGCCGTTCACCCGCATCATCGGATAGCTGCCGACCTTCAGGTGCAGGTCGGATGCGCCGTGGGCGACGGCGTCCTGGAGCAGGGCGTTGAGGTTCATCGCGTTTCAGGCGCGCGCGGCGCCGGCGCCGGCGCCCACGACGTGGTGGGGCTCGCCCTCGTACACGTATTCGAGCCAGCCGTGCTTGTCGGGCGCCTCGCCGTTAACGATGTCGAAAAATGCCTGCTGGATCGCTTCGGTGATCGGTCCGCGTCGCCCGTTGCCGATCGCGATCTTGTCGACGCTCCGAATGGGCGTGATCTCGACCGCGGTGCCGGCAAAAAACGCTTCGTCTGCGATGTAGAGCAGCTCGCGCGGCAGCATTTCTTCACGCACCTTGAAGCCGAGATCGCGCGCCAGCGTCAGCACGGAATTGCGCGTGATGCCGGGAAGAATCGACGCCGTGAGCGGCGGGGTGAAGATCGGGTTGTGGCGCACGACGAACAGGTTATGGCCGCTGCCCTCGCTCAGGTATCCGAAGGTGTCGAGTGCGATGCCTTCGCTGTAGCCCTCGGTGATGGCTTCCATCTTGATGAGCTGGGAATTGGCGTAGTTCGCCGCGCTCTTCGCCAGCGTCGGGAACGTATTCGGCGCCATCCGCGACCATGAACTCACGCAGACGTCCACGCCGTTGGTCAGGGCGTCCTGGCCGAGATAGGCGCCCCATTCCCATGTCAGGACGGCCGTGTCGACCGGACAGGGAAACGGATTGACACCGAGCGCGTTGTAGCCGCGGTAGACGATCGGTCGGATGTAGCACGCCTTGAAATTGTTGGCGCGGATGGTGTCCATCACGGCCGTGTGCATCTCGTCGTACGTGACGCGCGGTTCCATCCGATAGATCTTGGCCGAGTCGAACAGTCGACTCAGATGCGCGTCGAGACGGAAGCACGCCGAGCCGCTCTGCGACGCGTAGCAGCGCGCGCCTTCGAACACGCCGCTGCCGTAGTGAATGACGTGCGAGGCGATGTGGATCGTGGCGTCCGCCCAGTCGACGAGCGAACCGTTCATCCAGATCTTGCCGGTGCCGGGAAAGGCCATTCGACGCTCCTGCGGAATGCTAACACCGACCGCGTCCGCGGTTCCAGCGCGCTTCGCGATTGGACTTATTGCGGCTCGTTACAAAACGGACATCGATCCGTCCGCGCGTGGAGCGGCTTGCGGCAATGCCAGCAGAACCGCGCGGAGGGCGTTTCCCGCGCGCGCAGCCGGCTGTGAATGCTCTGCGCATCGTCGCGTGACGCGCGCGGCGGGGCTGCGGCGGCGGGCGGCGTCCGCGTCCGGCTCGACACGGCCAGCACATCCTCGAGCAGATCCGAGGCCCGCTGATAGCGGACCGACGTGTCGGGCGCCATCGCCTTCATGACGATGTCGCTGATGGCTTTCGGAATCGCCGGATTCTTGAGGCGCGGCGGCGACACCAGCTCGCCCGACAGCAGTTTGCCGAGATCCGCCGGCGCCGGCGTCTCGTACGGCAGCACGCCCGTCAGCATCTGATACATCGTCACGCCGAGCGAATAGAGATCGGATCCGAAGACCGCCTTGCCCTGAAACTGCTCCGGCGCCATGTAGGGCGGACTGCCGATCACGGTCGTTCCGTGTGCGGCGATCTCGAGGAACCGCGACGTGCCGAAGTCGGCGACCTTCAGCATGTCGTTCGCGCCGACGAGCACGTTGGCCGGACGCAGATCGCGGTGGATCACGCCCTGGCGATGCGCGTGGTCGACGGCGTTGCAGATCTGGCAGGTGAAGTCGAGCGCGCGCGTGAGGTCGAGCGCGCCGCGGGTCGCGATGATGTTCTCGAGCGTCTCTCCCGGCACGTACTCCATGACGATGAAGAAGACGCCGTCCTGCTTTTCCGCCGTCGTGATCGCGACGATGTTGGGATGGCTGACGGAAGCGAGCAGGCGGGGCTCGTGCAGCAGCTCGCCGAAATCGAGCCCCTGCCGGTGCGGCACCTTGATCGCGACTTTCTTGTCGATCCAGGTGTCCTGCGCGAGGTACACAGTGCCGAAACCGCCGCTGCCAAGGGGCGCGAGGATCTTGTATTTTCCGAGCTGCTGGCCCTTAAAAAGCAAGTCGCGTCAATGCCCGAATGTCGAATATGGAGTATACGCCACTATAATCCGCGGCATGTCGGCGTTGCCGCGTTTTCTGGCGGACGCGATCGATGCGGCGGGCGGCACCGCGCACCTCCCGTCCGACGAGGCGCGTCATCTCTCGCAAGTGCTCCGCCTCGGGAGCGGCGACGAGATCGCGGTGTTCGACGGCGCAGGGAAGGAGTTTCGCGCGCGCGTCGATCGCGTGTTTCGCGACGGCGCGGACGTTCGCTTGATCGAGCCGGCCGTGGCCGCACCGGAACCGTCGATCCCGATCGTCGTCGCGCAGGCCGCGCTCAAGGGCGACAAGATGGACGACGTCATTCGCGACGCGACCATGATGGGAGCCGTCGCGATCGAGCCGCTCATCACCGAGCACACCGTCGCGCATCTTGTGCCGGGCGGCGCGCCGGAGCGCTGGCGCCGCATCGCGGTCGCGTCCGCGAAGCAGTGCGGCCGCGCGATCGTGCCCAGGATCGGACGCGGACGCACGCTGGGCAGCTGGCTGGACGACGATCGCGCCGAACTGCGGCTCATCCTCGTCGAGCCGATCGCGGACGCCAGCGCTCGTCTGGCAGCCGATCTGGCCGCCGCGCCGCCGCGGTCCGCGGCGCTGCTCGTGGGACCGGAAGGGGGATGGAGCACAGGCGAGATCGAATGCGCCCTTCGAGCCGGGTACGTCGCCGTGACGCTCGGGCGCCGAACGCTTCGTGCCGACGCGGTGCCGATCGTCGCGATGGGCGTGATGCAGGCGATCTGGCGCGACCTCTGACAACTGCCAACTGCCAACTCCCAACTGCCAACTGCCAACTCCCAACTCCCAACTCCCGATCCCCAACTCCCAAGACCCCGGGGCGTCAGCCATACCCGCGTGCTCGGCAGGAGTGGCACCGTGTGGCGTTGGGAATTCGCGGTTGGGCGTTATCGCCGCAGGCAGAGAGCGGCCCACTCGCCTTCGCTCTGCTCGTCGATGCGCGCGAGTGCGGAGAACGCGCGATGGATGATCGGCACGTCTTCGGGCGCAAAGCCGCTCAGGATGATGTAGCCGCCGCTTACGGCGAGCGATGCCAGTTCCGAAGCGAAGCGGACGAGCGCGGCGCCCGTCAGATTGGCCAGCACCACATCCGCGCGCTCAATCCTGAGCGTCGCGAGATCGTCGCGAACAATGTCGATCGACGGCGCGGCGCCGTTTCGGGCGACGTTCAGCCGCGCGTTCTCGAGCGCGTCGGCGTCGGCATCGACCGCCGTGATCTCGGCGGCCCCGAGCTTCCACGCCGCCAGCGCGAGCACGCCTGATCCCGTGCCGACGTCCAGCACCCGCGCCCCGCGCAGATCGAGGCGCTGCATCAGTGTCAGGCACAGCCGCGTCGTCGCGTGGTGACCGGTCCCGAAGCCCATCGAAGGCTCGATGATGATGACCGGCATCCCCTTGGGCACATCCCACGGCGGCGCGATGACGAGCTGCCCGGCCGTGACGGCGCGCAGGTCCTGCTGCGATCGCCTCGCCCAGTCTTCGTCGTCCACTTCGATCGCCGAGGTCCGCAGGGATCCGCCGAACGCCGTCGCGATCGCCTCGGCGGCGGCGTCGCGCTCTGGACGTGCGTGAAAGAACACGCGCCAGCGATCGGGCGAGGCGGCATCGTCGAGTCCAATGGGACCGAAGTCGTCGAGCAGCGCGTAAAGACGATCGGAGAGTGAAGAATCGGAGGGCGGTGCGTGAAGGAACTCCAGCTCGAGCGCCGGGTGCTCAGCCAAAAATGTCCTTCACCTTTTCGAAGAACGGCTTTTCCGATCCGTCGGCGCGTGCCGCGTCGGCCGTTTCGGCCGGCAGCGTTGCCGCGAGCTGCTCGAGCAGATGCTTCTGCTCGCGCGAGAGCTTCTTCGGGACGGTCACGCGCGCGACGACGTAGAGATCGCCGTGGCCGCGGCCGGAGACGTTCGGCATCCCTTTGCCGCGCAGCTTGAAGCGCGTGCCTGGCTGCGTGCCCGCAGGCACCTGGATGTCTTCCTCGCCCTTCACGAGCGGAACGCGGATGGTTCCTCCGAGCGCGAGCGTCGGAAATCCAACCGGCATTTCACAGTAGAGATCGTCTTCTTCACGATGGAAGAACGCATGTTCCTGCACGTGGACGACGACGTAGAGGTCGCCGGGAGGGCCGCCGGCCGTGCCGTGCTCTCCCTCGCCGTACAGCCGAAGGCGCTGACCGGTTGCGATGCCGGCGGGAATCTTCGCCGTGATCTTTCGCTCGCGGCCTACGCGGCCGGCGCCGCGGCAGGCCTGGCAGGGACGGCTGATCGTTTTCCCCGCGCCGCGGCATGCCGGACACGGCCGCGCGACGGTGAGGAAGCCCTGCTGAAATCGCTGCTGCCCGGATCCGCGGCACTGCGTGCAGACCTCTGGAGATGTCCCCGCGGCCGCACCGCTGCCGCTGCACGACTCGCACGTTTCCTCGCGCGGAATCTGCAGCGTCGTGTCGGTGCCGGCGTGCGCCTCTTCGAAGGAGATCTCGAGGTCGTAGCGCAGATCCGATCCGCGCTGCGGACCACTCCGG
>JBOGIZ010000562.1:0-1610 GCA_050747805.1 Vicinamibacterales bacterium
CGGAAGGCGACAACGTCGAGACGCGTCAGCGGGGCCAGCGCGCGGGCAAAGATGAATGCCAGCGCGAACACCGCGCCGCCGACCGTGGCGACGACGGCGAGCGACATGCTGAACGCGCGCTGCCGCTCGGCCGATCCTGCCTGCTGGACCGACGCCGCGTTGCGCATGTACGCGACGTCCATCCCGAGATAGAGGCCGATCGAGATGATCGGGATGTACGAGTAGACGACGCTCTGGATGCCGTTCTGCCCCGGATCGAAGTTGTGCGCGTAGTACGGCTGCAGCAGAAAGCTGAGCAGCCGTCCGACGATTGCGCTCAGTCCGTAGACGAGCGTTTCGGCCCCGAGGACGCGGAGCCGCGACCCGAAGCCCACGGCGGCGGCCGTTGGTTCAGGAGCTTCGGCGCCTGGCAGCTGTGGCTCGCTCACCGCGGCACCGCTCCGCGCCAACGCCGCCGTGTCACTTGCCGATCATCAGGATCGTGAACGATCCGGGCACCGCGGGCCGGAAGAATCCGCGTCCGCGCCCTCCGCGGCCCTGGGGCTCAGCGGCCGGCGTGCCGGCGGGCGGCGCCGGCGGCGGCGGCTGGCGCTCGTCGGCCATCGTGAAGATATGGCCCGTCTTGCTGTCGAGCGCGATCGTCCGCGCGCCGTTCATCGTGTCGAGCGCCTGCTCGATCGCGAAACTGGTCGGACTGTTTTCCTTCACGACGAACAGCTTGCCGTTGCCGAGCGTCGCGAAGGCCTCGCGCGTCTCGGGATTGAAAACCGCGCCGTCGGAACCGCCGGGCATGTCGAGCGTCGTGAGGATCTTGCCGTCGGTGGCGCTCAAGACGACCATCTTCGACTGGGCCGGCTGCGTCGGAGGGTTGCCCGACGCGGCGCATGCCGCGAAGAGAACCTCGTTCTTCGAATCCAGCGCGAGACCGTTACAGCGGCCGATGTCGCCAATCGGGTAGTGCGCCGTTGTCTTCATCGACTTCACATCCACGACGGCGACGCCGCCCGGCATGTCCTGCATCATCACGTAGAGCTTCCCGTGGCCGTCGGCGATCCCTTCCTCGGGCGTGCCGCCGAGATCGATTGTGCCGAGTACGGATCCATCCTTCGCGTCGATCACGGTCGCGTCCTTCGTTGGGTGGCTGAAGATGTAGACGCGTTCGTTGTAGGCGTCGAAGAGGATCCCGTCGGGCGAGGCCGGCCCGGGATCGATCGTCTTGATCATCTTCATCGTCTTCGTGTCGAACATCGAGATCGGCTTTCCGCTGACGAAGCCGTGCCCAACCTTCGGATCGACGGCCGTGCCGTGGCCGCCGGCGCCGTCGATGTCGCCGACGTGATCGAGCGTGTCGAGATTGAAGACGGTCAGACGCGCCGTCGCGCCCTGCTGGGTGGCGCCGCGTGGAATATACAGCCGCCGTCCGGCGGCGTCGGCGTAAATGTAGTCCCAGCCGCCTTCGCCGCCGACTTTCGCGGCCTTCAGGACTTTGTATGGACCGGTGCCCGACATTTCCTGCGCGAGCATGCCGGCCGTCGCGAGCACGGCGGCGAACGCGATCGTCACTGTCAATCGACGCATGGTGAGGCTCCTTCGACCACAGTCTATATGGT
>JBOGIZ010000563.1:0-4799 GCA_050747805.1 Vicinamibacterales bacterium
TCTCGTACCAGGAAGACACCGACATCGATTACACGGACAATCAGGTCCTCCCGACGTCGCAGTGGACCGTGCCGCTCACAAGCGCGGGCGGCATCTTCACGGCTTCCGGCGCGTACAACGCCTACAACTACTCGAACCAGTACAACTACGCCGCCAAGCACAACCCGATGGTCTTCTTCAAGGACACGGCCGGCGGCTGCGACACGAGCACCTCGAATCCGATGCGGTCGCACTATGCGCCGCTGCAGCAGCTCGCGCTCGACCTGCAGAACGACGACGTGGCCGACTACAACTGGATCACGCCGGACCAGTTCAACGAACAGCACTCGGGTCTCACGAACGGCTACGGCGGCCCGGCGGGTACGCCACACACCAAGGATGTCGCTGCGATCGCCGAGGGGGACAACTTCGTGGCTCGGGTCGTGCCCCTGATCATGGGGTCCGCCGCGTACCAGGACCACGGCGCCATCCTGCTGTGGTGGGATGAAAGCGAGGGCGGCGACGACTCCAGCCGCACGCTGCCGTTCATCGTCATCTCGAAGGACGCGCATCCGAACGTGCACGGCCTGCCGTACGCAAGCAGCGTGGAGTACTCGCACTCGTCGACGCTCCGCACCATGCAAGAAGTCTTCGACGTCGATCCCGACGATGGCTTCCCGTTCCTGGGCGAGGCGTTGAACGCCAACGACTTGAGGGCGCTCTTCAAGCCGGGCGTCGTCAAGCAGTATTAAGGCGGAGGCGATCGAGGACGGAGGACGCAAAGGAATCGCGATTCCTTCGTGTTCTCCGCACTCGATAGCGCAACGGAACCCTCGGCCGTGTGCGATCAGCGAAGCCCGGTGACAACCAGCCGGCCGCGAGCTTCTTTTCCGCGCGGCCGCCGACCCGCGGCGACGCTTCTGTTCGTGCTCGGCTATTAACTCTTCCGTCGGACCGCGTCGTCACCGCGCCGTCATCCGGATTGCGATATACCGAATCGATGGACATTCTGAAAGGAAGGGCTATGCGTCAGATCGTGGCTGCGCTCGTGATTGCGCTTTCTCCGGCGGCGTTGGCGCAATCCTCCGGTCCGTATCGCATTACGCACACCTACACGCTCGGCGGTGACGGCAGCTGGGACTACGTCGTCCCGGATCCGGCATCGCATCGTGTCTTCATCGGACGCCAGAACCGCGTGATGGTCGTCGATGAGAACGACGGCAAACTGCTGGGCGAGGTGACAGGCATCAACGGCGCGCACGGGACCGCGATCGCCATCGGGACCGGACACGGCTTCGCGACCTCGGGCAATGACCGATCGGTCGTGATGTTCGATCTGACCACCTACAAGCCACTCGGGCGGATCCCTGCCGCTGAAGATGCCGACGCGGTCATCTACGATCCTTCATCGAAGCGGGTCTTCACGTTCAACGGCGACGCGCATTCCTCGACGGTCATCGACCCCGCCGCGGGCACGCTCGTGACGAACGTGCCGCTTCCGGGCAAGCCCGAGTACGGTGCCTCGTCGGGCAACGGCAAGGTGTACGCGAACCTCACCGACATCAGCGAGGTCGCCGAGATCGACGTCAAGACGTTATCGGTAACGCGCCACTGGTCGACAGCGCCGTGTAAACAACCGGTCTCGATGGCGATCGATACGGTGCATGAGCGTCTCTTCAGCGGCTGCCGCGGCGGCGCGATGATGGCGATCTCGGACTACGACGCCGGAAAGATTGTCGCGACGGTCCCGATCGGGCAAGGCGTCGATGGCGCCGGCTTCGATCCGGCGACCGGCGACGCGTTCGCGTCGGCGGCCGACGGCACGCTCACGGTGATCCACGAGGACTCGCCCGACAAGTACCGCGTCGTGCAAACGGTTCAGACGGCGCAAGGCGCGCGGAATATGGGACTGGATCCGATCACACACAAGATCTTCGTCGTGTCGGCGAAATTCGGGCCGGTGCCGGCGTCAGGGGCGAGCGGCCGGCGAGGGCGTCCGCCGGTGCTGCCTGGCACGTTCGAGATGATGGTGATCGAGCGGTAAACGGCCTTCCCATCGGCATCGAGCAACTCGATGACGGCGGACCCATCCGCGGACACGCGCAGGATGAGGCGCAGCCGTCCTGAATCCGGCAGCTACACTGAACCCCATCAATGCCGATCCGGATCAGCTTTCGGGAAGGAATGAATTCTGTTACGCTCCAATCCGTGCGCGCCCGGCAAACGGTGTTGATCGTTGAAGATGATGACGATCTGCGCCGTATGTTCCGGACGGCGCTCACGTTTGGCGGTTTCGACGTCAGAGAAGCCGCCGACGGCCACACGGCGCTTGCCGAGATCGAACAACACTGCCCGGACGCGATCGTGCTGGACCTCGGACTTCCCACTCTCAGCGGCCACATCGTGCTCGAAGAGCTTGCCGCGCACGCTCACACTCGCAACACTCCCGTCGTTGTGGTCACGGGCCACGAGTCGCCGATCCAAACGGAGGCAATGGCGTGTGTCCTGCGAAAACCGGTCACGCCGGACCGCCTCGTGAGGCAGGTTCGCCGCTGCATCGTCGCGGGATCGCCTCCGGTCGCGTGAACCCCCACAGGCGATCGACGTCGTTATCGGCGACGCCGATCGAGGCGTCCAGTCAGCTCTTACGCTTCTTCAGTTCGGCGACGACGGAGTCGATCTCTTTCTGCAGCGCGGCCGCGGCGGCGCCGTCCGGTGTCGTCAGCTCCGGCTGCGGCTTGTTGCCGGTCGCGCGATCGACGAGCGAGAAAACCGCCGAAACCATCGGATCCTGTGTTTGCCGCATCGGGCCGGGCGTCGCCGAGCCGCTCATCGCCGAAAACGCTCTCATGTAACCGTAGCCGAGCATCATGGGCATGACGTACTGCGACACCCGCTTGGCAGCCCCGACAGCCGTCTGCACCATCGACGTCCCGCTGCGCTCCGACCCGGCAAACGCCGCCTTCGCCGCGCCAGGCGGCACGAGCGCGTACTCGACCTTCGCCGAGAGCGCGTCCGCGTTGGCGCCGCCGATCCTGCCGAGCATGCCGCGCCCGGGATGCTTGATCTCGCTGACCGTGTTCGACAGCACGTAATCGCACTCGAGCGTCTTTGCCTCGTCGGCCTGTTCCGCAGGTGTCCTGCCTTTCAGCGCGACAATGTCCGTCTGCGTTTCTTCGTAGGATTCGACGAGCGTGTGCGAGAGGGCCGCGGTGGAAACGGGCTGATCGCTCGTATTCGCGACGGGTGCCGCGCCGATCCGGAGTGTTCCGGGCTTCTTCGCGCCAACTTCCCCAGGGCGATGATCCATCGTCAGCTGCGCGACGTTCTTGACGGGAATGTAGTCGGATGGGATTTCGAACTGCCCCGGATCGAGCGTCGTGCGCTTCACATCGGTGGCTTCCATTTTCGTGGTGAGCGGAGAGTCCGCGCCGGCGGTCGTCACCATCGTGTAGTTCACGGGATATGCTTTCGACGCGGGCGGCCGCACGTACGAGACCGTATCGCTGCAGGAGGCATCTTTCTGATCCACGCGAAGTTCCTGCTGCGGCGGCGGCGCGCCGGTGCAGACCGAATTCGGAAGGTCGATGTACCAGCCGTCGATCTCGACCTTCTCTGGACGCTTGTCGCACGCGTCGGGACTCGCCTCCTTCGTCACCGTCGTTTTCAGATGGTGCGCGGTGAACCCGAACATCTCTTTCGCCTCCCCGGTGTCGACGACCATCGTCGTGTAGGTGATGCGTCCACCTTTGTGTTTTTCGCCTGCGGGCGTTGCGGAGACCGACGCGGGCTCCGGATCCGGCGTTTCGAGGAATACGCGCGTCGTGGTGTTCAACTGGACGCCGCGGTGCCGGTCGCACATCTGGATCGACGCGAGGATGCCGTCAGACGTCAGACGCTGCCGCTGCCCGTGCATCAGCACCGTCCCGGCCGTCGTCTTGTCGCCAATAGCGTAGCTGTTGGTGATGCTGAAATCGGCCGGGGCTGGAGACGGCGCGGACTTGGCGGCCGCCTTGGCTGGCGGCTTCGCGGCCGGTTTCGGAGAAGTCTTCGCGGCGGGTTTCCTGGGTGTCTGCGTTGATGACGACGTCTGCGCGAACACGAAGCTGGGCGTGGCCATCATCAAGAGCGGAACCGCCACGAGCGCCAGTCGTCGTTTCATGATTCCTCCGCGGGCGATGCCGTCCGCGCCACATGTCGATGAGATACGCGCCAAACCGGAGCAAATCGGCTCACGGACGGTGCCAGCTGCCTTTTGGAGCGTGCCCGGGCTTCGATCCAAGGATTTGGTCGCCGACGCAGTCACGTTTTGATCCGAACCGAAGCGTGTGCTCGCGATCCCCCGCATAATGCCGGCAGTAATGGTGGTCGCCCTCGCGATACCCAGTCTGGTCGTCTGGTCGTATGGCGCCTTTGGAGTGGTGCTTGCGATAGGCCTCGCCGCGATCGCGCTTCGGGGCGATTGGCACGCGTCGCGAGGCGTCGACAAACTGATTCTGTTCGGGCCGCTCTTCTATGCCGCACCGCTTGCCGCCTTCGGCGTCGAGCATTTCACGTTGACGAGCACAATCGCGTCGATGGTGCCGGCGTGGATACCGTGGCACCAGTTCTGGGCGTATTTCGTGGGCGCCTGCTTTATCGCGGCCGGGCTCAGCCTCGTGACGGGCATTCAGACGCGCCTCGCGGCGGCCCTGCTCGCCGCCACGTTTTTCATGTTCGTCGTGTTGATGGATGCTCCCGCCTGGCTGCACCACCTGCACGACCGGTTCGCGCTGGCGCTGGCGATGCGGGAATTGTCGTTCAGCGGCGGCGCGCTGGCG
>JBOGIZ010000564.1:0-8761 GCA_050747805.1 Vicinamibacterales bacterium
TCCGCGCCGTGGGCGCCTCGGATCCGACGCCGTATCGCGCAAAGCCGCGGCGATAGAGGCTGGAGGTTGGAGGCTGGAGGTTGGAAACTGTAGACTGGAGACTGGAGACTGGAGACTTAGACGGCGGGACGCGATTCATAAGCGAGCGCGCCGGCGATCCACGTCTGGACCACGCGTAGATCGCGATCGAGGACGACGAGATCCGCGGCGGCGCCCTGCGCGATAATCCCGAAGCCCTGGAGACCCAGCGTGCGCGCCGGCGTGGTGGAGCAGACCGTCGCCGCGTCAGTGAAGCTCACGGCCGCGTGGGCGGTCAGCTTCGCGAAGGCGCGGTCCATCGTCAGCACGCTGCCGGCGATCGTGCCGTCGTCGAGATAGGCCGCGTCACGAATGTGGATGCGGCGGCCGCCGAGCGTGGCCTCGGATCCCGGCGCCAGACCGGATCCTGCGGTTCCGTCGGTGATCGCCATGATGCGCTCCGCTCGCTTCGCTGCGAGGGCGACGCGGATCATGGCCGGATGGACGTGAATGCCGTCGCAGATGATCTCGGCGGTGATCTCGTCGGATTCGAGCGCCGCACCGGCGAGTCCGGGCGCGCGGTGCGCAACCGGCGTCATGCGGTTGAACAGATGCGTGGCCTGCGTCGCGCCGGCGCGGATGGCCGCCAGGGCCTGGTCGTACGTGGCGCCCGAGTGTCCCAGCGAGACGCGGTGGCCGTTTGAGACGAGGTCGCGAATCAGCGCGATCGCGCCGTCGAGTTCCGGCGCAACGGTCACGATGCCGACGTCCGGCCGTGCGTCGGCGATTTCGCGCAGGATGTCCTCACCCGACCATGCATGTTCCCGTGCCAAAGGTGCCAGCCACCTTTGGTCGTCTGGAGCTGGACGCCTCAGGCATTCAAGGGGTTGCGCGCCGTTGTAGTCGGGGCTGATGAAATTGCTCTCGAGGTGTGCCGGAAGCACGCGCGCCCCGGCCGGCGGCCGCGACGTACGAGCGGCTCGGACGGCAGTCAGCATCTGCCGCAGCGTCAGGGGATCGCACGCAATCGACGTCGGGCAAAACGCCGTCACGCCAAACCTGGGCAGCCGCTCCGCCATCCGCGCGATGGCGTCGGCGCCGCTCAGTGAATCGACGCCTTCGATCCCGTGCACGTGGACGTCGATGAAGCCGGGAACGACGTAGTGGTTATGGAGCGGATAGTGCAGCGTGCCCGCGCTGCCGCGCCGCGGCGACGTAATGATCTCGGCGATCCGATCGCCCTCGATGACGAGCGCGCCGCCCGTCAGGACCCGATCCGGCAGGACGAGGTCCGCGCCGGACAGCGTGATCATGCCGGCGCGAGCATCGCCAGACGCGCGGCGCCGATGGCGGTCGCGTCGGCCCCGAGCGCCGAGAACTCAACGCGAAGGTCCGCCAGCGCTTCGGGCGAGAGCCGCCGCGCGCACTCCTGACGGACGGGATCGAGCAGCAGATCGGCCGCAGCCGCCACGGATCCGCCGACCACGACGATTTCCGGATCGATGGCCGCCGCGAGGGTCGCGACCGCCATACCGATATAGCGCGCGGTGTCGCGCACGACGGAGATCGCGACGCCGTCGCCCGCGCGCGCGCCGTCGAAGACGTGCTGCGCGGTGATCGCGTCGAGATCGCCCGCGCGCTCGAGTACCGCGGACTGATCGCCGGACTGAATGCGCCACGACAGCCGCCGGGCGACGCCCTTCGATGACACCTCGGCGGCCAGGCTCCCGAACTTTCGATAATCCTGGCGCTCGACCGGATTGACCGCCAGCCACGCGGCGGCGCCCGCCCGATGATGCGCGCCCGTCCACGGCCGTCCGTCGAGCATCAGACCGGCAAACACCTGCTCGCCGACCACAAGGCAGATGGCGTTCTGCGCTCCGCGAGCCGCGCCGACCCACGTTTCGGCGACAACGGCCGCGGCGCCAGCGACCGACAGCGTCACGCGCGCGACGCCGGGGACCGGCATCGATGCCGTTCCGTCGGGCGAGGCGATCCCGGCGGCACTGCCCTTCGTGCCAGCGCGCCCGACGACGCGACCCTGCTCGTCGACGACGAGTACGCGCGGCTCCCGATCCGTCAGATCAATCCCGATGACCGGCATCGTCGTCAGCGTCCCGTCCAGTAAGTCCGATATGCCATTCAACCTTCCGCTTTTCGAGCGGCAGCGCCGGCGCGCCCGGCTGGCGGAACAATTCGCGGTCCATGCGCGCGAGAAGACGACGAAGCCAGCGCTCGTCCGGCGCCGAGAGGACCATCACACCGGCGCCTTCGCCTGGTGGAAATACGCGATCGTCGAGGTAGTCGTGATCAAGCGTGACAAGCGTGCGCCCGAGCTGCCGCGCGAGCCGGAAGTGCTCGACGTCGCGCGCACGGCGAAGATCGTCGTGCTCGAGCACGAACAGCACGTCCCATCCGAGCTTCTCGCGCATGAAGCCGACGACGCCGTTGGGTATGTTCGCGTCCACGTACACGCGCGGCTGACTGGAGGCCTCGTCAACGAGCGGTCCGAGTTCAGATGATAGCGTTCCCATTCCAGCCAAGCCCAGATCCTTGAGCACCAAGCACTCGGCACCACCAGCACCGAGCGCCTGGCACGGAGCACCCGGCAGCGCTCTACCGGTGTCTGTCGACGTCCGCCTGTTCGGTCGCGTGCTTCGCCTCCTTCGCGGGCTTCGAGGCCGCCGCGTGTTTCGCGGCCGTCGCCTGACGCCTCAGATCGGCGACGAGCGCGTCGCGCCTGTGCACCAGCTCGCGTCGCGGCCGCCGATTATGCGGCGAGCCGACGGCGTATTCGCAGAAGAGCGGGAAGGCGATCGTCGAGTCGGCGTACGCCACGACCGTGTCCGGCAGCACGCCCGGATTCACTTTTCCCCAACTGACCGCCTCGGCCGGCGTAGCCCCCGAGAGGCCGCCCCACACCGCCTGATCCGTCGTGATCTGGATGAAGAACTCGTTGCCGCCCTTGGGAATCCCGTACACCTCCCAGAGAGTGGGCTGCCCCTGGAGGTAGAAATTCTTCGGCGATCCGCCGCCGAGGATCACGCAGCCATTGCGCGTCCCCGCGAGAATGATGGCGCACACCTCGTTGACGTCGAGGTTGGGATCGATCATCAGCGTTCCGCCGTTCATCAGCTCGTGATACGCGATGTTCATGCCTATCGAGCTGTCGCCCGGCGACGAGGTATAGATCGGCACGCCGCATTCGGCGGCCTTCGCCACGACGGAATGCTCCACCGACTCGGGATGGCGCGCGCGAAGATCCTCGCCAAGGCGGTAATGGAACTCGGACGTGGACATCGCACCCTCGAGGCCCGAACGCACGATGAAATCACGGATGTAGGCGTCGGTTTCGAGCAGCACCGTCGAGGGAAACAGCACGTCGTAGATGCGGATGATCCCCTGCTCGTACAGCTCCACGTCGTCGAGGAAGGGAGAGCCGCGGTGCAGCGTGAAATTCAGCGCGTAGTGGAGATCGTGGTAGAGATTCGCGCCCGTGCTGATGAGGAAATCGACCAGGCCTCGCTCCATCAGCTCGATGACGCAGCCGCCGAGGCCGGCGGGCGTCATGGCGCCCGCGATCGTGAGGCCTATCGTCGTGTCGTTGTCGGGCGCCAGCATCTTGTCGGCGAAGATGTGGCAGGCCTCCGACAGGCGGCCGGCGTTGAAGGCCTGGAACGCGCCGTCGATCAACTGCCGCACGTCGGCGCTGCCGCGCGGCCGGTAATAGCGGATTGGCTTGCCTTTGAGGTACTGCCCGGGGCCGCCCGCCGGCGAACCCGGCGCTCTGTGGGGCATGGGGTGAGGATAGCAGAGGTTGGAGGTTGGAGGCTGGAGGTTGGAGGTTGGAGGTTGGAGGCTGGAGGCTGGAGGTTGGGTTGGAGGTTGGAGGTTAGAGGCGACTGTAGTTAGGATCGCTTCAGGCCGAAACTGTTAGTGGCCATTGGGCGTGCTAAACACCGGTGAGCGAGCGTGCGGGGAGTCCGAGGGGCCACGCCCCTCGGAAAGACTTGACACGCGAGGGCCGGTAGAGCGACTGTAAGCATCTCCCCAAGTTCAAAACGATGACCGACACGAACTCGCTGCTGCTGTGGGTGATCGGCGGCGCGGTCGTCGTGCTGGCGCTGCTCATCGTGTTTGTTGTGGCGCGCGGGCGGCGGATTCAGGGGGAGCATGTGTTCAGAGCCAGCCGCTTGAGCCACGGCAATCATCTCTTCCCGACGCAGGTCGCGATTACACCGACCGACGTCAAGCAGTACACGCCGCACTGGTTCGGGCACCGCGAACTTGTCGTCCATATGGCCCACATCTCGTCGGTGGACATCGAGACGACGCTATTTTTCTCGAACGTCATCATCGAATCGAGCGGCGGCGCCGATCCGCTGCGGTGCCATGGGCATCGCAAGCGAGACGCGCTCGAGATGAATCGGCTGATTACGGAGTACCAGTCGGCTTACTTCAAGGGCAGCGGCCCGCGGCCCGCCTGACGGCATGAGCAACGCCGACCATCTCGCCGTCCGCCGCACCGCCGATGCCGCCGAGCTGACGGCGAAATTCCATGCCCTCGTGCAGTCGCCGCTGAGGGCCGGCATCCTCCGCTTCCTCTGCGCCCGCCCCGAGGAGGCGTTCGACGTCGAAGCGTTGATGCAGACGTTCGGGCGCATGCGCCTCGACGTCGACAACTGCGTCCGCGAACTGGTCGCCTTCGGCATCGTGAAGAAGATCGCCGGGCCCGGGGCGCCGCGCTACGGCTTCGTGCAGCCGGAGCAGGACGTCCTGCGCGATCAGCTGGACGAATTTCTCGAGCGCCGCGCGACCGCCAGCAGCGAGGATCGCTCCCCCGCCGTCCAGCGGTTCCGCGAGATGATCGGCCGCGACGAGAAGATGCTCGTCATCTTCGAGTGGATCAGGACCGCAGCGAAATCCGACATCTCTGTGCTGATCCTCGGTCCGACCGGTTCGGGCAAGGAGCTCGTCGCGCGCATGATTCACGAGCTCTCACGACGCGGCACGCACCGCTTTCAGGCCGTCAACTGCGCGGCGCTGCCGGATACGCTCTTCGAGTCGGAAATTTTCGGCTACGAAAAAGGCGCGTTCACCGGGGCGCACGACCGCAAGCCGGGACGGCTCGAACTGGCCAACAACGGCACGCTCTTCCTCGACGAGATCGGCGACATGTCGCTCATGGCGCAGGCCAAGCTGTTGCGCGTGCTCGAGGAGCGGCGCTTCGAGCGTCTGGGCGGTAACACCTCGATCGAGGTGAACTTCCGGCTCATTTCGGCGACGAACCGCCCGCTGGATCAGTTCGTGCGCGACTCGCGGTTCCGCGAGGATCTCTACTACCGGGTCAACGCCTTCTCGATTCGGCTGCCGTCGCTGCGCGAACGCTCGTCAGACATTCCGGTGCTCGCCCAGCGCTTTCTCGCGCGCTACTGCGCCGCCAATGGCCTGCCGCTCGACGGCAAGACGTTTGCCCGCGAAGCCCACGATCAGCTCATGCAATATCACTGGCCGGGCAACATCCGCGAGCTCGAAAGCACGGTGTCGCGCGCGGCGCTGTCGTCGCCCGGACGGGTCATCCGGCCGACGGACATCGAGTTCCTGCACGCGTCGGAAGCGCCGGTCGAATCGTCCCACGACCGGCTGCCCACCCTCGCCCAGGCCGAACGCGCCCACATCGCGCGCGTGCTCGAAACGGTGAACTGGAACAAGAAACAGGCGGCCTCGATTCTCCAAATCAGCCGCGGCACGCTCTATCGCAAGATCGTCGAGTACAATCTCGAGGAAGCGCAGGAACCGTCTCGAAACAAATCGAGCCGTCCCCAGGCATGAGCCACCACGCCGCAACGACACGCAGGTGATTGCAGCACAAGAAGTTAACGGCTGGAATCGCACGTGGTTGTCGCGAAAAGACACATCGAAATAACATTTCTGCAATGCCGGCCGTGAACCTCGGTCGACAGACCGCCGATAACTCTCTCACGCAACCGTATTTAGGCTATCGTTACGATTTCGGCCCGCTGGGCGCGCGGCTTGCACGGGCCTGCCCGTTCGGGCGCCCGGCGCCCCTACCCTGCGAATGGTTCGACGCCTGATTCTTGCCGTCGTGTTCGGCGCGACCGCTGGCAACGCGTTCGCCGCGCCGCCCGCCGCCGATGCGAAGCTCGATCTCGAGCTCCGCGCGCGCGCCGAGGCGCCCATCGGTCATTCCCGCGTGATCGTGCAGCTCGACCCCGGCGTCACGCTCGACGCCGTCGTCCATCGCGTGGACGGCACGCTCGGGCGGCGGCTGACCCTGGTCGGCGGACAGGTTGCCGACGTGCCTGACAATGCGCTCGAGGCGCTGGCCTCGCTGCCGGGCGTGCGCGAAATCAGCCTCGACCGGCGCATCGAGGGGACCGACGAGTGGACCAACGCGACGATCGGGGCTGACTGGGTGCAGCGCTCTCTCGGGTACGACGGGACGGGCGTCGGCGTGGCCATCATCGATTCCGGCGTCACGTCGTGGCACGACGACCTTGGAGCGTCCCGCGTTGCGCGGTTCGTGGACTTCGTCAACTTTCTGCCGACGGCGTACGACGATTACGGCCACGGCACGCACGTCGCGGGCATCATCGCGGGCAGCGGGTACGACTCTGGCGGCCTGCGGCGCGGCATCGCGCCAGGTGCGACGCTCCTCGTCGAAAAAGTGCTCGATGCGACAGGGCAGGGCTATATCAGCAACGTCATCGCCGCGATCGATTACGCCGTGGTCAACAAAGACGCGCTCCACCTGCGCGTGATCAACGTCTCGCTCGCAGCGGGCGTGTACGAGTCGTACACGACGGACCCGCTGACGCTCGCCGCGAGGCGCGCGGTCGAAGCTGGATTGGTGGTCGTGTCGGCGGCGGGAAATCTCGGCCGCGGCGCGGACGGACGCGCGCAGTACGGCGGCATCGGCGCCCCCGGCAACGCGCCATGGGTGTTGACGGTCGGCTCCTCGAGCCACGAGGGCACGGCCGATCGATCCGACGACGTGATGGCGCGATTCAGCTCGCGCGGCCCGACAGCGATCGACCTTCGCGCGAAGCCCGACATCGTCGCGCCCGGCGTCGGCATCGAGTCGCTGGCGGATCCCAACAGCACGCTCTTTGTCACGAAGCCGGCGATGCGGATCTGGGGAACTATGCCGACCGCGACGGCGCCGTACCTGTCGCTCAGCGGAACCAGCATGTCGGCGCCGGTCGTCAGCGCCACGATTGCCCTGATGCTGCAGGCCAACCCGTCCCTCACCCCAAATCTCGTCAAGGCCATTCTGCAATACACGGCGGAGCATCGCCCCGGCTACGACACGCTCACGGAAGGCGCCGGCTTTCTCAACGCGCGCGGAGCGGTGGAGCTTGCGCAGGCGCTCGCGTCGGGACACACGCTGGTTGCGTCCGCGGCCGGCGATCCCACGCCGTGGAGCGCGCACGTGGTTTGGGGGAATTACCGGATCGGCGGCGGCGCGCTGACTGCGGCCGCAACGGCGTGGCGCGCGGACGTGATGTGGGGCAGCGTCAACACGCCCGGCGGCTCGCCGGTGTCGTGGGGAACCCACTGCAAGTCCGACGGCGCAGCCGCGGCTGCGACCGGTTGTGAGCTCACGGAGTGGGTCGACACGATCGGCGCCGGCGCCGCGGTGGCCGCCGGCCAGACCTCCGGCGCGGACAACGTCGTCTGGGGCATGGAGTGCGGCGGCGCCGACTGCGTCAACCAGGTGTGGGGCGCGGCCGCCGCCGGTGAACGCAACGACGTCGCCTGGGCATCGACGCTCTCGGGTGACGACGACGATATCGTGTGGGAAAGCGATGCACTCGGCGGCAGCGACGATCTCGTCTGGCCGCCCGACGCCATCGTCAGCGACGACTCGAGACGATTCGAATGAAAACGCTGCCGATTGCCGCGCGCGTGTACGTCTGCGCGATCATCGCCATCGGCGCGGCGCTGCTCGTCGCGTTCTTCCCGGTGCATGTGACGAATCCGTTCGGCTTTGTCGCGCTGCTGCTCCTCTCGTCGATTACGTCGGTCTTCAAGGTGAATCTGCCGCTCGCGCGGCGCTCGTCGACGATGTCGGTGTCGTACGCGGTCGATTTCGCGTCGCTGCTGCTGCTCGGGCCGAACGAGACGATGATCGTGGCGGCCGTCAGCGCGTTCAGTCAGTGCACGTTCCGGATCAAGGAGCGCAATCCGCTCTACCGCACGTTCTTCAGCATGGCGTGCCTGATCGTCACGGTGCAGGCGGCGGGCATGGTCTATCTGTCCATCGGCGGGCACGCGGGCAGTTTCAACACGCTCGCGCTGTTCAAGCCGCTCGTCGGCGCCGCGACGGCGTATTTCGTGTTCAACACCTTCACTGTCGCGACGGCGATTGCGCTCTCGATCCGGCAGCCGCTGTTCCAAGTGTGGCACGAGAACTTCCTCTGGAGCGCTCCGAGTTACTTCGTCGGCGCGCTCGCGGCGGCGGGCGCGGCATGGATCGGCGGTCTCGGCAACGAATGGCTCGCGCTGCTGCTCCTCGTGCTGCCCTATCTGACCTATCAGACCTACAAGGTCTATCTGGGCCGCGTCGAAGACGAACAGCGCCACACGCAGGAGATGGCGGATCTGCATCTGGCGACGATCGAAGCGCTCGCGCTGGCGATCGACGCGAAGGATCAGACCTCGCAGCTCCACATCCGCCGCGTGCAGCTCTATGCGGCGGCGCTCGCGCGCGGCCTCGACA
>JBOGIZ010000565.1:0-2936 GCA_050747805.1 Vicinamibacterales bacterium
AGCCAGGGCTCGATCTTGAGGTTCTTCGTCGGGAAGAACTGGACGCGCATGCCGTTGAAGAACCACGGCGTGTTCGACGAGACGTAGGACGGCTGATAGGTCCAGTTGTCGAAGTTGTAGTAGCTCCAGAGGCCGACGTAGGACATGAAGATCCCGGCCTCGATGTTGATCCCGCACATCGCGTTCAAGTGGTATCCGGCGTACGCCTCCGAGATGTACCGGTATGCTGTATCGAGATCCCACTGGCCGCGCGCCGGGCTCGCGTCGTTGCGCGGCGTCGTCTGTGAGTACATGCCGAACTGCGTCATCAGCCGGCCCTGCACGTTGTCGTAGTGAAAATCGCCGCCCACGCCGAGTTGCGTCACCTGGAACTCGCCGGACCGAAAGATCTCGCTCGATCCGCCGATGGTGTCGTCCGAAGGCTTGTTGAAGCTGTACGTATAGTTCGTGTCCGCGCGGAACTCGCCGGTGAACGCCTTGCTGTCGAGCGGCGATTCCTTCGTGCGCGGATTGCCGGACAACCATGTGAAATCGGCAAAGGAAAACGGGTCCGGTTTCTTCGGCGGCGCGATCGTTGCCGCGGGCGTCTGCGCCTGCGCCGGCGCCGCCGCCGGTGCCTGGACGTCCTGGGCGCGCGCCGGGTGCACGCCCAGGAGCAGCACCAAGACCGCGAGCAGCATCAGGATCGTGACGGCCATCGCGAAGGCATGACTGCGTGGCCGGGGGACGGCGAGAAAGCGGACATTCCTGTTGTCGCTGGCGCACTCGAGTGTCTTGATGTCGATCAGCTCCTGGATGGCCATGTCGATTTGTTCCAGCTTCTCGATACGTGTGCCGGCTATCCGTCGAGCGCGGACGTCGTACTCCGCTTGGGGCGTCAGGTAAGTCCTCACCCGTTCAGCCTAGGAAGTCGAGCGTTGAAATGGGCTTAGAAAGCTATAAAAAGTGCGTAAACCTGAAGAACGCCGCCGCATGCCCGCGTTTAGCATGAGTGGATGCCGGAGGCGTTGCGCCCATCGCCGGACCAGCTCCTCGAGCGGTTAAACAGCGAGCATCGGGCCAGACTGCGTGTCTATATCGGCGCCGCGCCGGGCGTAGGGAAGACCTACCGCATGCTCCGCGATGCGGCGGCACTGAAGGCGCGCGGCGCCGATGTAGTCATCGGCTTTGTGGAAACCTACGGGCGCGCCGAGACCGACGCGCAGCTCGCGGGTCTCGAGATCGTGCCGCGGCGAAAGATTCCGTATAAGGGCGTCGAGCTCGATGACATGGACGTTGCGGCCATCTTGGCGCGCAAGCCGCAGATTGCCGTCGTCGACGAGCTCGCCCACACGAACGTACCCGGCAGCCGCCACGAGAAGCGGTATCAGGACGTAATCGATCTGCTCGACGGCGGCATCAGCGTGATGACCGCCGTGAACATTCAGCACCTTGAAACCCTGAACGATCTGGTGAGTCGAGTGACCGGGGTCCGGGTGCGCGAGACCGTTCCCGATACATTTCTCGATCGGGCCGACGAAGTGATCAACGTCGACGTGACCGTGGAGGAGCTGCGGACGCGGCTTCGACAGGGCAAGGTCTACAAACCTGAGAAGGTCGAACAGGCGCTGACGCATTTCTTCCGCGAGGGCAATCTTTCTACGCTTCGCGAGCTGGCGCTCCGCGCGGTCGCCGATGAAGTAGGGGAGAAGGCCGCCTCCTACCGCCAGCGCGAAGGGCTCGAACCCGGGCTGATTCCGGAGCGCGTGATGGTGTGCATGAGCTCGAGCGCGAGCGCCCCGCGCGTGATCCGCGCCGGGGCGCGCATCGCCGGACGCCTCGGTGCGCGGTGGTACGCGGTGTACGTGGCGACGCCGTCAGAGGTGCCCGATCGGATCAGCCAGCACGATCGCGATCATCTTCAGCGCAACATTGCGCTTGCCGAGAGCCTCGGCGCGACGATCGTGCGGGTGACGGCGGATCGTCCCGCGGATGGCCTCGTGGCGTTCGCCCAACGCGAAGGCATCACGCACGTCGTCTTCGGCCAGAGCTCGCGCACTCGGCTCGAGATCCTGATGAAAGGCTCGACGCTCAATCGTTTCCTCGAGGAGGTGAAGGACGCGGCGGTGCAGGTTGTGCCGCTGTGAGGGCGGGGAGGGGGCAGAGGGCGCGGGGGAGATCTCTCGCCGAGGGCGCCGAGAGCAGAGGGCGCGGAGGGTTCGTCGCGACCAGCCTGCGGCTGGCCGTGGAGGCAGCGAAAGGACCCGCACGAAAACGGCAACAAGAGGACGAAGGCCGCTTTCGCGCGGGCCCTTTCGATGCCTCACGCCGCGCGAAGCGCGGCGCGACGAACCTCCCCGCACCGCACGCGCAGCAGAAACTTCAGCCCCGAGATGATCCGCGGTACGCAGCCGTTGCGTCGTTTCACGACCGGCAAGGCGCGGGAGCCGCGAAAGTGCTCCAGTGCGCCGGCCAGCAGGGCGTCTGCATATCGCGGACGGATGCGGACAGAATCGGAACTGAATCGGGTCTCGCGCCAAATCATCGGGGGCGCTATCGCGATTCACCGGGCTTTCGGCCCAGGCTGTTTCGAGTCAGCGTACGCCCGCTGCCTCGCGTACGAGCTCGCGAAGCGGCAGCTCACGTTCGAGGACAACGTCAAGCTCACGCTTCGCTACGAGACCATCGTCGTGACTGGCGCGTATGTCGCCGACTTCATCGTGGAAGGCGGCATCGTCGTCGAGCTCAAGGCGATAGAAGCGGTCGCCCCCATCCACATCCGACAGCTGCAAACCTACCTGCGCCTGACCGGCTGTCCGTTGGGTCTGATCTTGAACTTTGGCGCTTTGACGTTAACTGACGGGATCGCTCGACAGGTGAACAACTTTCCAATCGGAACGACGCCGTACGCGAAGTGAGCACGGTTCGTCGCGCCGCGCTTCGCGCGGTGTGAGGCG
>JBOGIZ010000566.1:0-10809 GCA_050747805.1 Vicinamibacterales bacterium
TCGCCGCCATCTCGACGTCGAAGTCGTCGAGCGCGACGATGCGATCGAAGCGTTCGCGCCTGGCGAGAAACGCCGCGCCTTTCCGGATGTCGTCTTCAGGCATGCCGCGGCGAACGTAGAAGAACTCGTCGATCGCCTCGCGCGGCCAGTCGGCGTCGCGGAGCTTTTCCTCGGTGAGCAGCAGCACGCGGCAGCCCTGCCGCCGGCACTCGCGCAGGAACTCATCGCCTTTACGGTATGTCGCGATACAGAGAAGAGTGAGCATCGGAGCGCTCGGTGCGTCAGATGCTTTCCGGCGGCCATGCGACCGCGTCCTGCCGTTTCGAAAAGTGCAGGAGCGGCGCCGTCGACGGCAGCTCGATACCGGCCGATGAGGCCATGCTGTTTGCGGCGATTTCGGCGTCCGCCGGCTCGAGCAGCCAGGGTGGATGGTGAATGTCAAGACGGTACGGCCGCGAGCGGCGGTCAATGGCATAGAGGCAGTAGCGTTCGGTCAGGAAGTACTCGAGTGTGCCCGCGGCTGGTGGGTGCGGCGAGCCCAGGCCGCGGTAACGACCCTCGAATCTGGCCGCGGGTTCCGACAGACGGCGGCTCGTGCACTGGACGCCGTCGCCGGCCGGCTGTACCTGCATGTCGGCGGTGTAATAAGGAAGATTGAGCAGCGTGCGCGCGGCGCCGACGGCGACGGCATTCGCGGCGTCGAGGCTGAAGAAGTACACGCCCGGTTTGTCGGCAACGCGCACGTAGGTCCGCACGTTGAGTTCCGGAAATGCAGAGAACCAGGGAAGCGGCGGGACGAACCGGGGCACCACATTGGTCATGGAAAACGGCACGACGCCGATCCACGCTTCGCTATCGAACGTGTCCAGATCGAAGCGCGACGGCACGAGCGATCGCAGGACCCTCGCGTCAGCGGGCCAATGCGCGAACAACAGGTCGTTCCACGTCTGCGTCATGACCCACGCCGCATGCGGCATCGGCCACGGTCGGTGATCCGTCTCGACCACAATCCCGTCGTTGAAATCACCCATCGCGCTTGACTCATTGTGTAACATCCTGCCGTGCGGTGCGTGGCAGCGATGGTCGTCGCGCTGGCGATGCAGCAGCCGAACTTTCTTGCGGTCCACCGGTTGCCCGGGCCGACGGCGCTGATGACACTCCAGTCAGGCTATCGCAACGCGGTCGCGCTGTACCGCGCCGGGCGGCTGACCGAGGCGATCAGGATCGTGGACGCGCTGCCAAAGGATCAGTTCGAGGCGCTCGTCCGCGGGCTGCAGCTCGCGCGCGAAGGGCGGGATCAGCGGGATCAGGGACTGGCCGCGCTCAATTGGTCGCAGCAAGATCTGTTCGCGGCGGGCATGCTTCACGGCGACATGGCGCTCGCGTCGCTCGCGCCTGGCGGCCAAGGCTTCGAGTACGACGTTCGCGCCGCCCTGACGCTGTTCGATATCGCCGACACGCCACGTGCTGACGTGCATGAGGGTGCGGGAACGTCGGCGCGCGACTGGCTGCGCGCGGTGTCGGCGCTGCTTCTCGCCGACAATCGCGATCAGGAAGTCGAGAGGCTGCTGCCATACTGCCAGCGTCTGTTTCCAGACGACGGGCCCCTGCTGGTCACGCGCGGAATGCTCGCCGAGTACGAGTCGACCGAAATAGCCGCGCCTTCGTTCGATGCGAGCGTGAATCGCCTCGCCACCGTGATGGACGGGAGGCGCGCATTTCTTCTCGAGGGGGCCAAAGCTTTCGAACATGCCGTGCAGGTCATGCCGGAATCGGATGAAGCACGCACCCGTCTGGGCCACGTTGATGTCGAGCTCCATCGCGATGAGCGCGCGGCGCCCCTGCTCGAGCAGGCAAGCGCATCGGCGAACGACCGATGGGCGTATCTGGCGATGCTGACGCTCGGGGGGATCATGGAGCGGCGGCACGATATGACTGCCGCGGAACGCCTGTATCGCGCCGCGGTCGCGAAGTCCTCCGGCGCGCAGTCGGCGTACGCGGCGCTCGCCCTTCTGCAGTACAGCACGCGCCGCCGGGACGAAGCCGCCGCAAGCTTCGACGCCCTCTTTGCGGGCGATCGAGCGCGCGGCGCCGCGCCCGATGCGTGGTGGTTATACGCGATCGGGTCCGCCGGTCCGCCTCAGGCCGAGCTGAATGCGCTCCGCGCGAAGGCGCGGCGATGATCCGCGGCGCGGCCGCGATCGTCTCGGTCGTCGCGTTCGTATCGCCGATCCAGCAGACGTTCCGCGCCGGCGTCGATGCGGTGCGCGTCGATGTTCAGGTCACGCGCAAGGGGCAACCGGTTGCGAACCTGACGTCGGAGGATTTCGAGCTGAAAGACAGCGGCGTCGTGCAGCGCATCGAGGCGGTCTCGCTCGAGCAGCAGCCTGTGGACGTACTGTTCGTGCTCGATACCAGCCAGAGCATGGAGGGTGAACGTCTCGCGCGGCTCAAAGAGGCGGCGCATGCGGCGGTGGGCGTTCTCGACGCGCAGGACCGCGTCGCCGTCCTGACGTTCTCGGAGAGGCTCTCGCGTCCGCTCGACTGGACGCCGGATCGCGCGGCCGCGGGCGCCGCGATCGACGCGCTCGCGGCAAGCGGCAACACGTCGCTGGAAGACGCCGCGCTCGCCGCGCTCACGCTCCGTCAGAGCGCGCGCGGCCGCATGCTGGCGCTCATCTTCAGCGACGGCCTCGATACGGCGAGCTGGCTCGATCCGCTCCGCGTCATCGATCAGGCGCGCCAATCCGATCTCGTGATCGACGCGGTGATGCTCGGTCTGGCGCCGGATGACGCCCGGCGACGATGGTTCCAGTCGGCGCCGGTCCCGTTCCGGGATCAGTTTCTGCCGGCGCTCGCTGCGGAAACGGGCGGCGACGTGCTGACCGCGAGCGGCGCGGATCTCACGGACGCGTTCGTGCGCATCGTGCGCTTATTCAAAACGCGATACGTGCTCAGCTACGTTCCGGAAGGCGTGGCTCCCGATGGCTGGCATCCGATCGCCGTGCGTCTGACGCACGGAAAAGCCGACATTCACGCCCGTCGCGGGTATCAGCGCTGAGTCCCCGGGATCGACCGCCGAGCCTTACTTCACGAAATGCAGGCTGGACATGAAGCGATCGAACGCGGGTCCCGCCGCGGCCACAGTTTTCGCCGGGCCAGTCAGCTTGACGTAATACGGCCCCTTCGCGGTCTCGACGACGGCGGCCCGCAGTCGGAAGTCGGGCTTGTTGAAATGTTCCGCCGCGCCGGGGCTCACCTCGGCGACGTAGGTGCCGGAGACATCCACCATCGAGACTTTCAGGCCGTTGACGGTACGCGTGTCGCGCCGCGCGCTCGTGGTTGACGGTTTGCCGTCCGGCTGCTGCATCTGTCCGATCCAGCGCTCGATGTTCGCGTCGGCCGAGCCGCCGGTGCCGCCGAAGTAATAAACGATCAGTTCCGCGTCCTCCTGGTCGCCAGCCGCCTTCGGAATAACGAACTCGGCGACGCGCATGCTGCTGGCAGGCGGCCGCGTGTGCCAGGCGGGTGGCGCCGTGTAGGCGAGTCGGCCGCCGGAGGACTGCAGCGTCAACGCGGCAATGGCCAACAGGTGGTAAAGGAACATCCCTTAATCCTATCCGTCCGCCTCGGTCCGGCCAAACGCGGTCGATGGGTGTGTGATAATCCGGCGGATGCGGCGTCTTCTTACGGCTCTTCTGGTAGTCACCCTGGCGTGCGTGCTCTCCGCGCAGAATCGCATGTCGTTCTCGATCGTCAATCCGCAGGACGGGCACGTGGCGCTCGGCCTCGCGATTCGCAAGCTGAACGTGTCCGCGACATTCATGCAGTCGGCGGCGCATCCCGATGACGAGCACAACGCGCTCTTCGCCATGTACACGCGCGGCCTGGGCTTGCGGTCGATTTGTCTGCAGACCAACCGCGGCGAAGGCGGCCAGAACGAAATCGGCCCGGAGCTGTTCCGCGACATGGGTGTCCTTCGCACGTCGGAGCTGCTCGCGGCGCACCGGATCGACGGCGCCGAGCAGTATTTCACAGCAGCGATCGACTACGGCTATTCGTTCAGTCCCGAGGAAGTGATCGACAAGTGGGGCCGCACACAGACGGTCGGCGACTTCGTGCGACAGATCCGCACCTTCCGTCCCGACGTCCTGTTGACGATGAACATTCAGGGGCGCGGCGGCGATCGCGCGCACGAGGCGACGACGATTCTCGCGACCGAGGCCTATCACGAGGCCGGCGATCCGACGAAGTATCCCGATCAGATCAAGGAAGGACTGCGGCCCTGGCAGCCGAAAAAGCTGTACTACACCTTGGGCTTCGGCGGCGGCCGCGGTGCGGCGCCCGCGGGCCAATCCGCGCCGCTGACGATGGCGCGCGTCAACACCGGCGCGTATGACGAGCTGCTCGGACGCACCTACGCCGATATCGGCACCGACGCGCACAGCGCGCACAAATGCCAGGGCACGGGCGGTCTTCCGCCGATTCCCGGCGTCCAGATGGGCGGCCGCGGTGGCGGCGGCGGTGGCGCGACGTACGCGCTCATGGACACGACGATTCCCGATGAAAAAGGGAAGAACGAGACGTCGCTGTTCGACGGCATCGACACGACGCTCGCCGGTCTCGCGCACTATGCGGGCGCGAATCCGCCGGCCGCGCTCTCCGGCGCGCTCGCCGCGATTGCGTCCGACGCCGAGCGGGCGCAAAAGGCCTTCGACGAGGGGAGCGACGCGGCCACCGCCGAACCGATCGAAGCGGGTCTCACGGCCCTGCGCGCGCTCGGGGGCCAGGTAGGATCGATGGGCCTTTCCGACGACGGAAAGTATGAAATCGAGTTCCGGCTGAAGCAGAAGGAGCGCGATTACGAGGATGCGGTGCTCGCGGCGCACGGCCTCATGTTCGACGCGCTTGCCGACGACGGTCTGGTCATCGGCGGGCAGCCGCTGAAGCTGTCGCTCGTGGCGATCAATCGCGGCGCAAGCGACGTCACGGTCACGGGGATCGACGTCGCCGGCTTCTCGGCGCCCGCGTCATGCACGCCGGGCCCCGCGAAGAAGGCGTCGTTCTATTCGTGCTCAGCCGAGGTGCACGTGCCGGCCGACGCGAAGCTGACCGAGCCGTATTTTCACGACGACTACTGGAAGCACCCCGAGAATCTCGCGCGGAACGAATTCGATCCCGGCGTGCCGTTCGGCGCCGCGTTCGCGCCGTCGCCCTTCCACGCGACGTATCACATTCATGCCGGAAGCGTGGACGTCAGCCGCGACGTCCCGGTGCAGTACCGCTACGTCAAGGACCTGTATTTCGGCGACAAGCGGATGGAACTGAACGTCGTTCCGGCGTTTTCGGTGAAGGTCACGCCGACGCTCGCGGTGATCCCCGGCGCGCGCGCGGCAGGCGCGGCGGCGAAGCCGGTCGATCGAGAAATTTTCGTGACAGTGACGAACGGGACGAAAGGCGCGGCCGACGCGACGGTGAAGCTGCAGGTGCCGGCCGGATGGACGGTGACCCCGGCGGCCGCGCCGATTCGCTTCACGCACGAGGACGAAGCGCTGTCGGCGCGCTTTCGCGTCGCCGCTCCGGCGGCGGTGAAGTTCGGCGAGTATCCCGTGCGCGCGATCGTCACGTCGAGCGCGACCGGCGCCGAGCCTTTTAGCGAGGGATATCAGGATATCGAGTACCCGCACGTCGAGCGGCGCCAGGTGATCAAACCGGCCGAGGTCGCGATGAAGGTCATCGACGTGAAGACCATCCCCGGCCTCACCGTCGGATACATCACCGGCGTCGGGGATCAGGTCCATCCCGCGATCGAGCAGCTGGGGGCGAAACTCACGTATATCGACGCGGATGAGCTCGCCTGGGGCAACCTCTCGAAGTACGACGTGATCGTGACGGGCGTGCGCGCGTACGAGCGCCGCGACGATTTGCGCGCATACAATAGACGTCTCCTGGATTATGTCGAGCGCGGCGGCACGATGATCGTGCAGTACAACAAGATGGAATTTAATCAGCAGCAGTACGGGCCGTTTCCGGCGCGCGTGAGCAGCAACCGCGTGACCGATGAGAACGCGCCGGTCGACGTGCTGAAGCCTGAAGATCCCGTGTTCAACCGGCCGAACAAAGTCGGAAAGGGGACGTGGCAGGGATGGGTCCAGGAGCGCGGACTCTATTTCCTGGGCGACGACAAGGATCCGAAGTACACCGATCTCGTCTCGATGGTGGATCCGTTTCCCGACAATCCGGGTGTGAAGCGCGGCGCGCTGGTCGAAGCGAAGTACGGCAAGGGGCGCTGGATCTACGTCGGCCTCGGGTTGTGGCGTCAGCTGCCGGCGGGGACCGACGGCGCGTATCAACTGCTCGCGAATTTGATCAGCCTGGGCAAGACCCCGGCTGCACCGGTTGCGGTCAGGTCGAGGTAGGGGCTGGAGGTTGGAGGCTGGAGGTTGGTAACTGACAATGCGCGTGACTCTATCCACTATCGTGATCGTCCTCTTCCTGAGCGGCGTGGCGCTGTTTGCGTATTCGGCGTGGTCGCGGCCGATCGCCGACGGCGACGCGGCGCTCGCGTCTGGCCGCCTCGATGACGCCCGCCTCGCATACGAGACGGCGGAAGCGAGATTCGATCGGACGCCCACGGCCCGCGCGCTGTTTCCCAACGAGTACGCGCACGTCGTGTCGGGCCATCTCATGGCGCTCTATCGCTTGAAGCACTATGACGACGCGGTCGATCTGGCCGATCGCGCGCCGGCGGCAGCAGGTGCGCATTTCTGGTCGGGCTGCGCGTTTTTCGAGAAAGGCGCGGTGGAAGAGAAGCCGGACGCGCGCCTCGGCTGGTTCAGCCGCGCGGAAGACGAATTCCACAAGGCGCTCGATGCGGCGCCGGACGATTGGAACACCAAGTACGATTTCGAGCTCACAGTCCGGCTCGCCTCCGAACTGCGCAAGCAGCCCAAGACGCCGCCGAAACAGTTGATGCAGCTCCTGAGGCCTCAGAACAACGCGACGAAGGCCACGCGGAAGGTCGGGTAGCGAAGCGTGCGGCTGCTGCGGCCCGAATCCGCGGTTTGGTGGGAACTCGTTCCGCTGCTCGTCGCGTTTCTCGCCGTCCAGGTGTTGTACGCGCGATCGGTGCGCCGGGCGGCGGCGGCAGCGCGGTTCCGTCCGCTGTCCCGGCGGTCCACCTGGAAGCGCTACACCGCGATTGGGGTGTTCGGCCTGCTCGCCGCTGGGTCGCTCGTGTTCGCGCTGCAGCAGCCCCAGGCGCTGATGACGCGCAGCGAGCCTCAGTACGAGCGCGAGGATCTCGTTCTGCTCCTCGATCGGTCCGAGTCGATGCGCGCGCACGACATCAAGCCGTCGCGCTTTTCCCGCGCGATCCTCGAGATCCGGAATTTCCTGCAGCACAAGCCCGACAACATCGATCGCGTCGGACTCGTCGGCTTCGCGGGCAGTTCGCTCATCCTGTCCTATCTGACCAATGACCTCGACACGGTCACGTTTTATCTCGACTGGATCGGCAACGACACCGAAACCCTGCTCGGCACGGATATCGGGGCCGCGCTGAAGAATGGCATGCAAGTCGCGAAGAAGGACGATCGGCGGACGAAGAAAATTTTCGTCCTCATTTCGGATGGCGAAGACTACGGCAACGAGCTTGCGCTTCAGGTGGCCGCGTATCGCGACGCCGGAGTGCGCATCAACTGCATCGGGATCGGATCCGATGAAGAGGTGCCGGTTCCCGTCATTCAGCCCGACGGCCACGAAATCCCGCTGCGCGACGATGACGGGCACGTCGTCTTCACGAAATTCGAGGAGGGGACGCTGCGCCAGATCGCGTCCGAGACCGGCGGCCGCTACATTCGATCCCGCACGGGGAATGAGTTGGCGACCGCGCTGGCCGACATCGAACGCGGCGAGCGCCGCATCGACGGCTACCGCACGACGACCGAATATCGCGATCTTTATCCGCTCGCCCTCGCCGTTTCCGGCGCGGCGATGGCGGGACTGTGGCTGATGCTATGAACGGATCCGACACCATACTCGACACCCAGACGATGACCGTCGATCGGGCGGGCACGATCGTCGCAGATCTCGAAGGCGAGATTGCGAAGGTCATCGTCGGGCAGCACACGCTGGTGCGCCGCATGCTCACGGCGCTGTTCGCCGCCATTCCCTTCTCGGCGTCGCGCGGGCGTCCGCGCGCGGGCTGCGGCCACCTGCTGCTCGAAGGCGTGCCGGGCGTGGCCAAGACGCTCACGGCGACAACGCTCGCGCAGGCGATCAGCGCGAAGTTCCAGCGCGTGCAGCTGACGCCGGATTTGCTGCCCGCCGATATTCTCGGCACTCGCATCTACGACGCGAAGACGTCGTCGTTCCGGATCGAGCAGGGGCCGATCTTCACGAACATCCTGCTCGCGGACGAAATCAACCGCGCCACCCCGAAGACGCAGAGCGCGCTGCTCGAGGCCATGCAGGAGCGGCAGGTGACGCTTGCCGACACGACGTTCGCCCTCGAGGATCCCTTCTGGGTGCTCGCGACCCAGAATCCGGTGGAGCAGGAGGGGGTCTATACGCTCCCCGAGGCGCAGCTGGATCGGTTTTCGATGATGCTGCGCGTGAGCTATCCGACGGCGCCCGAGGAAGTCGAGATGCTGAAGGTGCGGCTGAGCGACGTCTCGATCGAGCGGCGGGTCTCGCCGGCCGACGTCACCGTGCTGCGGGAATTCATCCACGACCGCGTCTACGTCGACGATCGCGTGCGCGAGTACGTGGTGCGGCTCGGCCGGGCCACGCGCGATCCCGGCGAGGTCGGCCGCGGCGATCTCCGCGAACTGCTGCAGCTCGGGCTGTCGCCGCGCTCGTATCAGCACGTACTCGCGCTCGCGCGCGTCACCGCCTTCATGCACGGGCGCATGTGGGTGCTGCCCGACGACGTGAAGGAGATTTTCTGCGATACCGCGCGGCACCGGATCGCGCGGACGGTTCGAGCGCAGGCCGAAAACGTGGATGCTGACACGCTCCTGCAGGAGCTGCTCGCGGCGGTGCCCATCCCATGATTCCGGATCACGTGATGCGCGAGCTGCGCTACATCGAAATCTACACGGCGCGGAAAATCCGGAGCCAGCGCGTGGGTGCGTATCAGAGCCCACTTCGCGGATCCGGCTTCGACTTCGACGCGCATTCGGCGTACCGCCCTGGAGACGACGTGCGGCGGATCGACTGGAACGTGACCGCTCGCATGGGGACGCCGTTCGTGCGGCACACGCACGCCGAGCGTGAGATGAACGCCATGGTGGTCATGGACGTGTCGCGCTCGATGGCGCTGGGGTCGAGCGGTCGGTCGAAGCGCGAAGCGCTGATTTATATCACCGGCTCGATCCTGTTCTCGGCGCTGGCCGATCAGATCAACACGGGATTCGTCGCGTTCGCCGACCGCGTGCTCGCCTCGGCGCCGCCGCGGCGCACGCGCGCCGCCGCGTGGAACACGCTCGAACAGTGCTGGGCGCTGACCTCGTCGTCACGGCGCACGCTGATGATTCCGGCAGTCGAGCATCTCAATACGCTGCTGAAGCGGATGAGCGTCGTCTTCATCGTGTCCGATTTCGAGACCGACGACGACGCGCTAGAGAGCTCCGAACTGTCGCAGCTGGGATCGCGGCACGACCTCATTGCGGTCGTGCCGGAGGATCGCGCTGAGCGGTCGCTGCCCCCTGGCAGCGGATACCTGCAGGTGCGCGATCTGGAGAGCGGGCGCCGCGCGACGATCGGACTGGGGCGCAAGCAGCGGGAGCGCTTCGAGGCCGACGCGCTGGCGAGGCGCGAGCGTTTGCGGCGCGGGTTCTACCGCGTACCGATGGATCACGTATTCGTGGACACCGATCAGAGCCCAGTGTTGCCCGTGATTTCGATGTTCGCGCGGAGGATGAGCGCGTGAAACGGCGTTTCTGTGTTGGATGTGGTGTGGCGGCCTCGCTGCTGACGGCGGCGCCTGTATTTGCGCAGGCCTCGACAGCCGCCGAGCCGTCGTCGCCCGTGCGGGCGAGCGCCTCTGTGGATCGCACCGCCGTGTGGGTCGGCGATCATGTGACCTATACCGTCGAGATCGCGTGCGCGCGCGGATTCGACGTCCTGCTCGACGACCTGGCCAAGGACAAGCTGCACCTGCAGGGGTTCGAGGTGATCGGGAGCGATTCGAGCCGCACGACGGCCGCCGACGGTTCGGCGACCTACGACGTCCGGTTCGTGTTGACGACGTACCAGGTCGGAGCGCCGTCGCTGAGCGTTGCGCCCTTTTCCGTGCGGTATTACGCGGCACGGCCAGGCGAGCGCGCGCAGGATCAGGCGCCCGCCGGCGACGTTCAGGTGCCGGGCGTCACCGTGGCGCTTCGCAGCACGCTGCCAGAAGGAGAGGCGGTGTACGAGCTGCGCGATCGGCAGGTCCTCGGCGCGCGCAGCCGGCTCGCGGCCGACGCACGGCCGATCGGTCTCGCGCTCGTGCTGCTGTCGCTCGTTCCGGCGGTTGCGATCGCGCTCGCCATGGCGCGGCGCGGCTGGCAGCGCGCGGCCACGCGATCGGCGAAGCGGACGCGCACCGATCGCCGAGTGCTGCTCGCCGAACTGGGCGCGCTCGACGTGGGCACTGAGACGTCGCGGCGCGTCGCCTACGACCGCGTCAGCTCCGTCGTCCGCGAGCACGTGCAGACGGCAGCGGGCATCCCGGCTACGGGCCTCACGGCGACGGAAATCGCGGCGGCGCTCTCAGCCGACGGCCGCCGCGTGGACGGCCCGGCCGTCGCGGAGCTGCTCGCG
>JBOGIZ010000567.1:0-3153 GCA_050747805.1 Vicinamibacterales bacterium
GCTCTCGGAGCTGCAGATGAACGGCACCATAGTCACGTTCGCAGCCGGCCTATCCGCCGTGACCGGTCTCGTGTTCGGCTTCGTGCCCGCGCTCCGGGCGACCGGTGGTGACGCGGCGACGGTGCGAGAAGAGAGCCGCACGGCCACGGCAGCTGGCCTCCGGCTGCGCAGCGCTCTGGTGGTCGCCGAGCTGGCGATCGCGCTCGTCGTCGGATCGAGCCTGCTGTTCGACTCGTTCCTGCGCTTGAGCGCGATCGACCCGGGGTTTGATCCGCATCACGTGGTCACGCTCCAGCTCGACACGAGCACCGTACCAGCGGGCGGCCGGGCCGCGTTCGAGGACGCGCTTATCGCCCGGCTGCGGACGCTGCCCGGGGTGCAAGCCGTGGGTGCGAGCTGGCAGGTTGCCGTTCTCGCCGAACGGCCATTGCTGCTGGGCGGCGCAGCTTACGGCTGACGGCGTGCCAGACAAGGCCCTGATTGCGTACATCCACCCGGTGACGCCCGGGTACTTCCAAGCGCTCGGCCTCCCGATCGTTGACGGGCGGCCTTTCGCGAGCGGCGACATGTCGGCCGACCAGCTGCCGATGCCCGGACCTCGCGCGCCGGCACACACGCCGTCGTACATGCCCATCATCGTGAGCCGCTCGGCCGCCAACGCCTGGTGGCCGGGCGGTCGGGCCGTGGGCCGCGTGATTCGGCTGCGGCACAACATGACAGCTTTCGACGTCGTGGGGGTGGCGCAATCCATCCACCAATGGGGCCTCGACTCAGAGCCGGGAATCGATGCGTACCTTCCGCTGTCGGCAGTCTCCGGCTGGAAACTCGGCATGCTCGACGTCGCGATCCGCCATACCGGAGACGGAGCGGGCCTCACGTCGGCTGCACGCGGCGTACTCGCGAAGCTCGCGCCGACGCTGCCCCTGACAGGTAGCGCGACGATGGACGCCCGAGTGTCCGAGTCGATCGCTTCTCCGCGTTTCGATGCCACGCTCCTCACGACATTCGGACTGTTCGCGCTCTTGTTGGCGTCGGCGGGGGTGTATGCCTCGATGCGGTATCTGGTCAGCGTCCGCCGGCGCGAGATGAGCATCCGGCTTGCGCTCGGCGCGTCGCCTCGCGATCTCGTTAGACACATCGTGGGCCACGGACTCGTGCTCGTCTGCGTCGGTTCGGTGATCGGCGTCGCAGCCGCGCTGGCGCTTTCGCGCGTGTTGAAGAACCTGTTGTTTCAGATTTCGCCGACCGATCCTCTCGCGGTCACGGCCGCCGTGTTGCTGATGGGCGGTGCCGCGCTCATCGCATGCTGGGGTCCCGCTCGGCGTGCGGCGGCGGCCGATCCGGCAGCGACATTGCGCTAGGCGCCCAGGCTCGAATAGGGCGGGTTCGTGCCCGGGCAACTGGCGCTGCCCGCAATCAATCGGCGTGCGCGATTTACGTGATGTTCGCCCAGCCGGATTGTGTGAAGGGCAGGCGCACGACGATTCGCCTGCGCTCGATTATGTTCGTGTGATTTGTTGGGTCTTACAACTTACAGGCCCAGACTCGTCAGGGGCGCTCCGTTCCATATGGTGCGTCGATGTAGACTCTTGGACGATGTGGAGGTGGCGCAACGCCGGAATCGTCGCGCAGCTGCTACTGCTCCTATACTTCGAGACCATTTAGTGGATCAATCCAGCCATCTTGTTCTCCAGTTGCTCATCCTGACGGCACTCGTCGCGACGATCGGCGCAGTGCGGCATTTGCGCGACGTCCGGGAGATCGCCGCGACCACTACTCGCGTCTGACTCCCGCTGGGCGCCTCGACTACGGATTAATTCGCGCACGGGTCGCACTTCAACTCGCGGCGCTGCGCGCGTAGATCGCAGCACCGGCCCCTCTACCCGCTGCTCCGTCGGCTCAAGGCGGATCGCCTGCTCGAAACATTTGTGCGCGAGTCGCCGGCAGGACCCCCACGCCAATATTACCGGTTGACCGGCTACGGTAGCCGCCGGCTCGCCGCGCTGTCCAGAGAATGGACTGCGATGTCCGATGCCGTGGCGACCTGCCTTCATGAGGGAGAAGCGTCATGACCCCGGACCACCCGCTCGCCGTCCGCTATGTAGAGAAGCTGAACCAGGCACTCGGCGATCTCGCGCCGACCGAGCGGGCAGAGATCGAGTCGGAGATCCGCAACCACATTGCCGACGCGACAGCCGCCGGCACGTCAATCGAGGATGTCTTGCGCGCGCTCGGTCCTGCCGAACAGCTCGCCCGCGCCTATCGAGTCGAGTTGCTCCTCAACCCGAAGACGTCGACGTCGCCGTCCGACCGCTGGCTGAGGATTGTGGGTCTGCTGGCCGTCGGCAGCTTGCCAACGTTCATCATCGTGGTGACGCTGATCGCGATCGGCGTGAGCCTGTCCGTATCAGGACCGATCGTGTTTGTGGCCGGAGTTGCCAAAGCGTTCGGCTATCTGCCGTGGGTGATGCTGGAGTGTCCGCCATGGGTCGCGGTCGTGCTCGGCCCCGTGACCACGGCGCTTGGCGTCGCGGCCGTCTGGGGGCTCGTCGCCTATCTCAAGCTTCTGGCGCGCATCGTCCGTCGCATGTTGCCGGCGCATCAGGTGGCATAGGGCCGATTCCTGGGCCAGCGATTCGCGTACGACTTTGTGCGGTCGACGACGCGCGTGCGCTCCATGCGGACCTCGATATGGGCGCACGGCTACGGGGCGTCCGCGCGCAACGGTTCGCGGCGTGGGGAGCCCCCATTCAATTCCGCGGCGGCCGGCCGCATCGTGGCCGTCGGTTAATGCGACCCTTCACACGTCTGCGCGATGCGACTGCTCGCGGCGGCTGCGCCGCTGGCGCCGCCGAGGCGAAACGATGCTACTGGTCTCTCAGCGCCGTCAGTGGGTCTACTCGTGTTGCCCGGCGAGCCGGCACATAGCTGGCGAGCGCGGCCACGCAGACGAGCGTGACCGAGGCCACACCAAACGTCAGCGGGTCCGACGATCTGACGCCGTACAGCAGCGTCGAGAGCAGGCGCATCAGGCCGAGCGCGCTGACCACGCCGACGGCGAGCCCGACGACCGCGGGTTTCACGCCCTGGCCGACGATGCGCGCGATGACGTCCGTCTTGCGCGCGCCCAGGGCCATGCGGACGCCGATCTCG
>JBOGIZ010000568.1:0-9392 GCA_050747805.1 Vicinamibacterales bacterium
GCCACCCACCGCGCCTCCGGTGACGACTCCGATAGGCGGTGAGGCCACGGCCCCGCCGCGCGCCGCGCCGCCGCGACCACGTCCGGCTCCTCGGCCTCGGCCGCCCGCACCCGCCGCGCGGAGATCCCACACCCAGCGATGCATGCCGGCCTCCGCCGACAGCGACGGCGGCGCCGGCGACCATACCGTTTGCACGTTGAGCGTGTTCGGATCGCGCGGCTGCACGCGATCGTCGCTCGAGTACCGCCGTACGACGGCGCCCGACGCGTCGACGATCTCGAGTGTGACGGGGCCGCTCGCGTTGGCCTTCAGGTAGTAGTCGACAATCGCGCCAGTGGGCGGATTCTCCGCGAAGGGCTCGTCTTTGGGCAGCGGCGTGCCGAACTCGCTGGGCGGCGGAATCTCGACCGCCTCGGCCGGCTTGAACAGCACGGCGCCGTCCGCGCCCGTCTGCGCGTTGACCTGCCGCAGCACGGACATGTCGTCGAGCGCCCAGAATCCGCGGCCGTGAGTCGCCACGATCAAATCGTCTCCCTTGATCGCGAGATCGCGCATCGACGTCGCCGGCAGATTCAGCTGCAGCGACTGCCAGCTGTCGCCATCGTCGAAGGATACATATACGGCGCGCTCGGTCCCGCAGTACAGCAATCCGCGACGGACGGGATCTTCCTTGACCGTCTGCGCGTAGACGCCGGCCGGCAGACCCTTGGTGATCTCCGTCCAGGTCTTCCCGCTGTCACGCGTGCGCCAGATGTGCGGGTTGTAGTCTTCGAGCTGATGCCGCTCGCCCGCTGCGAACGCCTCGTTCGCATCGAAGTGCGACGCGTCGATCATCACGACCTTCGTCCATGGCGTCATGTTCTTCGGCGTGACGTCGTTCCACGTCTTGCCATCGTCCGGCGTGACCTTGACGAGGCCGTCGTCGGTGCCGATCCAGACGAGTGGCGCGCGGATTGGCGACGGCGCGATCGTGTAGACGACACCGCGGCGCGTGTCGGGCGGCGCATCCTTCGCAGCGATGGGATCGATGTTCGGCGGGACGCCCGGATCCTCACGCGTCAGGTCCTGGCTGATCTGCGTCCAGTGATCGCCGCCGTCGATCGTCTTGTAGACGAACTGGTTGGCGAAGTAGAGCGCGTGCGGATCGGCTTGCGAGAAGACGAGCGGCTGCGTCCAGTCGTGGCGCGGGGCGCCAGGCGTGATCACGCCGCTCGGGGCTCCGCCGAGGGGGATCGCAGCCGGCATGCCGCGCTCCGGCGACACGTTCTTCGTTGCGCCTGTGACCACGTTGCACTTCTCGACCGCGCCGCCAAACACGATGTCGGGATGGAGCGGATCCGGCGCGGTATACCCGCTTTCGCCGCCGGCGCAGAGGCCGTGCCAATCGTGCATCGAGATCACGGCGTGAATCGCGCGGATGGGCGTCGTGACGGCGCCGCTGTCCTGTTGTGCGGCCGTCAACCAGTACGGGAATCGGAAGTCTGGCGCGACGTGATAGAGCTGCGCAGTCGGCTGGTTGTACCAGGAACTCCACGTCTTTGCGCCGTCAACACTGACGCCGGTGCCTTGATCGCTCGCGAAGATCATCCGATTCGAATCTTCCGGCGCGATCCACACATTGTGGTAGTCATCGCCGCCCGGCGCCGCCTTGATCGGAGCGCCCCATGTCTTCCCGCCATCGGTCGATTTATAAATACCCGTGTTCGGAATGTAAATCGTGTCGGGGTCTTTCGGATCGGCGGTCACGGTTTCAAAGTACCAGCCGCGGCCCCAGATACGCTGATCGCCCGATATCTTCGTCCAGGTCGATCCGCCGTCGTCCGAACGGTACAGGCCGCCTTGGGTGGCGTCGATGATCGCGTAGACGCGCTGGGGATTGGCGGCCGAAATGCTGAGGCCGATGCGCCCGAGCCCTTCGGTCGGAAGCCCCGAGGTGAGCGGCGTCCAGGTGTCGCCGCCGTCGGTCGACTTGAAAATGCCCCCGCCAGGCTCGTTCGCGGGCGCGTAGATGAACCACGGCGGACGGCGAACGGCCCAGAGCGCGGCATAAATCGTGCGCGAGTTCGAGGGATCGAACGCAAGATCGATGGCGCCCACAGTGTCGCCTTTGAAGAGAACTTTCTGCCAGGTCGCGCCGCCGTCGTGCGAGCGATAGACGCCGCGATCCGGATTCGGCGCGTAGGCGTGCCCGAGCGCGGCGACGAACAGCAGATTGGGATCGCGCGGATCGACGATGACGCGGCCGATCTGCCGCGTGGCCTCGAGGCCGATGTGGGTCCAGGTTTTTCCGGCATCAGTCGACTTGTACATCCCGTCGCCGTACTGGATCGAATCGCGCATGTCGGCCTCGCCGGTGCCGACGTAGACGACATCAGGGTTCGACGGCGCGACCGCGATGGCGCCGATCGACGCGACGTCTTCGTTGTCGAAGACCGGATCCCACGTGCGGCCGGCATTGATGGACTTCCAGACGCCGCCGCCAACTGAGCCGAAATAGAACGTGTTGGGCTGGCCTGGCACGCCGGTGACCGCGTTCACGCGGCCGCCGCGGAAGGGCCCCACCATGCGCCACTTCAAACCGGAGTAGAGCGCCGGACTGATCGTTCCGGCCGCCTGCGCGCCGACGCGCGGCAGCGCGGCGAACGCCATCAGACTCGCGCCAGCCAGCGTCAGACCCACGCGAACGAATGACCTGCTGAACATCGGACCTCCGCAAATACAACAAATAGGTATGGATGCGTCGCGATGATTATTACGCATTCCACGACAAGTGCCATACTGCTGTCCGTTTTTGGGAGGATTCATCCATGCGGAAATTACTCTTTACCCTATCGCTGGCGGCCGCGTCGGCGGCGGCGGTCGCGCCGCTGCTGGCGCAGCAGGCGGCGGCCCAGCCGCGCGCGCTCACCGCGGCGGATTACGCGCGGGCGGAACAGTTCATGACCTGGAACGTGACGCCGCTCGTTTACCGATCCGGCGTTCGCGCGAACTGGCTGTCCGACGACCGCTTGTGGTATCGGGTCAACACGCCGAACGGGAGCCAAGCCACGCTGATCGATCCCGCAACCGGTTCGCGCTCCGCCTGCACGCTGCCTGAATGCGCGGCGGGCCGAGGCGGCGGCCGGGGCGGCTTCGCCGTCGGCCGGGGCCGCGGTGCCGCGGCGCGCAACGACGTGCCGTCGCCGGACGGCACACGCACCGCGTACATCAAGGACTGGAACCTCTGGGTGCGAGACGTCGCGACCGGCTCGGAAACGCAGCTGACGACGGACGGCGTCGAGAACGACGGCTACGCGACCGACAACGCCGGCTGGGAGAAAAGCGATCGCGCGATACTCCTGTGGTCGCCCGACTCGAAGAAGATCGCGACGTTTCAGCAGGACCAGCGTAACGACGGCGACATGTACGTGGTCCACACGGCCGTCGGTCATCCGACGCTCGAGTCCTGGAAGTACCCGCTGCCCGGCGACAAGAACGTGACGACGATCGCGCGGGTGGTGATCGACGTAGACGGCAGGAAGGTCATCCGGTTCACGATGCCCCCCGATCAGCACCGATCGACGCTCTGCGACAACATCGCCTGCCGCGGATCGGCGTGGTCGGACGTCTACTGGAGTCCGGACTCGACGCACGTCGCGTTTGTGTCCACGTCTCGCGATCATCGCCAGGAGAATCTCCGCGTGGCCGACGCGGCGACCGGCGACGTGCGCGATGTTTACGAAGAGAAGGTTCCGACGTTCTTCGAATCCGGCAACGGCACCGTCAACTGGCGCTCTCTGCCGAACTCGAACGAATTCCTGTGGTTCTCAGAGCGCGACAACTGGGGGCAGCTGTATCTCTACGACCTGACGACGGGGAAACTGAAGAATCAGATTACGACCGGCGACGGCAACGTCACGCAGGTGCTCCACGTCGACGAGAAGAACCGGGCGATTTATTTCCTCGCGGTGGGCAAGGAAAAAGGACGCGACCCGTACTACTCCTTTCTGTATCGCATCGGATTCGATGGCAGGAACATGCAGCTCCTCACGCCCGAGGACGCGACGCACGACGTGACCCTCTCGCCCGACGCGAAGTACTTTGTCGACAGCTACTCGACGCAGCAGACGCCGCCGGTCGCCGTGCTGCGCGACGCGACGAACGGCAAGGAGATCATGCTGCTCGAAAAGGCGGACATCTCCAGGTTGGAGGCCACCGGCTGGAAACCGCCGCAGACGATCGTCGTCAAGGCGCGCGACGGCCAGACGGATCTGTACGGTTTGATGTACACGCCGACGAACCTCGATCGATCGAAAGAATATCCGATCATCAACCATATCTATCCGGGGCCGCAGACCGGCAGCGTCGGAGGGCGGACGTTCAATCCCGCTCGCGGCGACGCGCAGGCGCTGGCGGAACTCGGCTTTGTCGTGGTCGAGATCGACGGCATGGGCACGCCGTGGCGCTCGAAGAAATTCCACGAGGCGTACTACGGCAACATGGGCGACAACACGCTGCCCGACCAGGTGACCGCGATGAAGCAGCTCGCGCAGAAGTACCCGTGGATCGACCTCGATCGCGCGGGGATCTACGGCCATTCGGGCGGCGGCTTCGCGACGGCTGACGCGATGTTCCGGTCTCCGGACTTCTTCAAGGTGGGCATCGCCGAGTCGGGCAACCACGACAATCGCGACTACGAAGATGATTGGGCCGAGAAGTGGATGCCGCTGCTCACCCCAGAGACCGAGAAGCCGTACGCGGACTCGGCGAACCAGAACATTGCCAAACACCTGAAGGGCCATCTTCTTCTCGCGCACGGCACGATCGACAACAACGTGCCGCCGTACAACACGCTGCTCGTCGTCGACGCCCTGATCAAAGCGAACAAGGATTTCGATCTGCTCATGCTGCCCAACGAGCGGCACGGGTACGCCGACGATTCGAATTACATGACACGGCGGCGGTGGGATTACTTCGTCCGCTATCTTCTGGGCGCCGAGCCGCCGAAGGAATACCAGCTCGACGCGCAACACCAGGGCGGCCGCGGCCGCGGAAGAGAATAGCGTGGCTGACGATCGTCTCATTCGCAACATCTCCGACACCGCGCTGTGGGTCGCCCATTACCGCGCGGTCGAAACGGAGCGGCCGGACGCCCATTTCAAGGATCCGCACGCGCGCGCGCTGGCCGGCGAGCGTGGCCTGGGCATCGCGAAGGCGCAGAAGTGGGGCGACCGGCATTCCTGGTCGTTCATCACGCGCACGGTCCTCTTCGATCGGTTCATCGTGGACGAGGTCCGCGCGGGAGCGGATCTCGTCCTGAATCTCGCCGCCGGACTCGATACGCGGCCGTACCGCATGGATCTGCCGAGAAACCTGCGCTGGGTCGAAGTCGATCTGCCGGACATCCTCGACTACAAGGAATCGATCATTGGCGGCGCCGCCCCGGTGTGCCGGGTCGAGCGCGTACGGCTCGACCTGGCGGACGAATCCGCTCGCCGCACGGTTTTCCGCGAGGTGATGGCCGGCTCGGCGCGCGCGGTGGTGGTCACCGAAGGTCTCTTGATCTATCTCGAGCCGGCGCAGGTCGCGTCGCTCGCGCGCGACCTCCGATCGCTGGCGCCTGCCCTGACGTGGATCATCGACATCGCCTCACCGGGACTGGTGAAGATGATGAGCCGGGGCGAGGGCCGGATGATCGCGGAAGCCGGCGCGCCGTTCAAGTTCGCGCCTGAAGACGGCGCGGAGGTTTTTGCGGCCTACGGCTGGCGCGCGGCCGACGTCGCGAGCCTCCTGAAGGCGGCGGCGAAGCTGCGCCGGCTTCCACCGATGCTCAGATTTTTCGCGCTGTTTCCGGATCCGAAGAAGCCGCCGGCCGACCGGCCGTGGTCCGCCGTCGTGCGGCTGCAGGCTACCTGACCTGTCTCGCAGGAGACCAAGAGTCCAAGAGATCAAGGAGGAAAAGTTCTTCTGATCTCATGATCTCCTGCTCTCAATGCTTCCGCAGGAGCGCCGGCCAATTCACCACGAGCATCAGCGGCCGCGCGGCCGCCGCTTCCCCTCGCGTCACCACCACGAATTTCCTGCCGTCCGCGGACACGTCGTACATCGGTCCGAGGCCGCCGGGCGCCGGATCCGCTTCAAACAGCCGCTCGGTGCGGCCAACGTTCAGGTTCCCACTGCTACTCTGAACCTGAACGGACCAGAGGGCGCGCCCTTGCCAGTAGAAGAGCTCCTTGCCATCGCGGCTCCAACGCGGCCAGATTCCGCCGCCCGAAGACACGAGAGACTTCCCGGACCCGTGGGGGAACGGCACGATGTACACCTCGAACTGGCCTGATTCATCCGAGACGAAATGGCCAGCCGTCTGCCGTCGGGTGAAAGGCTCGGCGCTCCGAATGCTCCTGCCGCTCCGGTCACCGAAATCGTCGCCCCGCCGCGGTCGTACCAGACGATCCGATCTGACATGGGTGTGGCGCTGTCGTACACGAGCGAGCCAGTCTCGGAAACGGTCAGAATGGGTGAGCGCAGAACGGGGTTTACTTCCACGTTGTCGGCCAAAGGCGCCGGTTCGCCCGAGACGCGGAAAGTGCGCGCATCAAACTGTTGGGCCATCAGGGTTCCATTCCGGACGAACAGCAGATAACCGGGAGCGGCATACCATGCACGGTATTCGGTGCGAAGCACGAGCAGTGGTTCGCCGCCCTCGAGCGACGCCACATACAAGCCGTGATCCGCCCGTGACACACCTACCGCCGAAAACAGGAAATGGTTGCCATCGGGCAGGAACTGCGGGTATCCAACCTGCGTGAACAGCTTCCCTGGCTGCACGACGACCTGGCTCGTACCGCCGGAAGCCGGCACCCGGAAGATGCTGGTCTCTCCCGTACCGACCTGCGAGCTGACGAGGATGACGCCGGTGCTGTTCCACGTCGCGCCAGACGCCGCTCCAACGGAGCCGATGGTGGTCGGCGACCCGCCCGCCAGATCGACGCGGTACAGCTCACCTCTATTGAAGTAGGCGATCGAGCGGCTGTCCGGAGACCAGAATGGACGCGAGGCGCCGTCAGTCCCGTCAATCGCACGCACGTCGGCTGAATCGAGTCGTCTGACCCAGAGCGGTTGCTTCCCGTCCGCCGTTTGCGCGACGAAGGCGAGCTGGGTCCCGTCCGGCGACAGCGCGGGCGCACCAGGTGCGACGCCCCACAGCGCGAAGCTGGCGTCGGCCGGCGGCGCGATCTGCGCAACGACGGCCGGAGCTGGCGTCGGCGCGCGCGCGACGAATGCGTACGCAAGGGCCGCCGCCGAAGCGTACAAACGTGCGGATGGTTCAGCGACGAAATCGCGCGCGCCTCGCGCTCGAACCGCTGTCGCGCTTCAGGATTCGCGATCGCCGATTGCGGGAGGATCTTGACAGCGACATCCCGGCCGAGCCGTGTGTCGCGCGCGCGGTACACTTCGCCCATGCCGCCCGCGCCAAGAGCGCCGACGATTTCGTACGGTCCCAGCCTCGTTCCCGTGGACAGCATCGCCGTTCCGTGTACTCCGTGTCGTCCGCGACCGTAACGGTATTCCGTGTATTCCGTGGCCGTCTTCAGTGTATTCCGTGGCCGCGCAGCACTTTCCCGGGCAGCGCGTTTGTCATCTTCCCGTCCACGATCACCGGCACGCCGTTGACGAGCACGTCGTCCATCCCGACCGAAAGCTGGTTGGGATTCTCGAACGTGGCCTTGTCGGTCACGCGATCGGGATCGAAGATGACGATGTCGGCGTACATGCCGTTCTTGATGACGCCGCGATCCGCGAGGCGCAGCTTGCCGGCGGGAAGGGCCGACATCTTCCGGATGGCGTCTTCGAGCGTCAGCACATGGTCTTCGCGCACGTACTTGCGGAGGATTCGCGGGAACGTGCCGTAGGCGCGCGGGTGCGGATGCTCCTCGCCGAGCAGGCCCGTCGGCGCCGTGCCCTGCGAGTCATTGTCGAACGACACCCACGGCTGCTTCACGGCGAGCGTGATGTCGGGCTCCGACATGGCGAACACGGCGACCTCGGTGAACGCCTTGTCCTTGAGCAGCAGATCGAAGACGGCATCGATCGCGTCCTCGTGCCAGAGCGCGGCCACGTCGGCGAGCGTCTTGCCCTGAAGACTTTTCAACTCGGGATTCTGCACGACGCAGATCTGGACGGCTTGGGGGCCGGGAATCTCCTGCCATTCGTTGTCCCACGTCGACGCCGGCGTTTCCATGTCCTTGCGCATGCGCTGGCGCATCGTGGGATCCTTCAACCGTTCAAGCAGCTTCGCGTCGCCGCCATCGTGCGCCCACGGGGGAACAAACGCGGAAAACGAGTTGAACCACGCGGGATACGCGTAGGTATCAGCCGTCACCTCGATGCCTTCGCGCCGGGCGGCGTCCACCTTGGCGACGATGTCCTTCATGCGTCCGAAGTTGTTCTTGCCAGCCGCCTTGATGTGCCAGATCTCGACCGGGATGTTCGCCTCGCGGCCGATGCGAATCGCCTCGTCGAGCGCGTCGAGCACGGCGTCTCCTTCCGATCGCATGTGCGTCGCGTAGATGCCGCCGTACTTCGCCGCTTCCTGCGCGAGCGCGATCAGCTCCTCGGTTTTCGCGTACGGCGCGGGCGCGTATTGCAATGCGGTCGAGACGCCGACCGCCCCCTGCTGCATGGCCTGGCGGACGAGCGCCTTCATCTGATCGAGCTGCGCCGGGGTGGGCTGCGTGTCCGCGTCGCCGAGCACCATGCGCCGGACGGTGGTCGCGCCAACGTAGCTCGCGATGTTGATCCCGATGCCCTGCCGCTCGAGGCGCGCGAAATACTGCGAGAACGTACGCCAGTCGGGCGTGATCTTGAGATGCTCGTAGCCGACGTGGTCGGCCTTGATAATTGCGCCGTTGAGCGGCGCGACCGATCCGCCCTCGCCGGTGATCTCCGTCGTGATGCCCTGATAGATCTTCGACGGCACGTGTGGATCGACGAGCAGTGTCAGTTCCGACTGGCCTAGCATGTCGATGAAACCCGGCGCGACGACGCGTCCGTGCGCGTCGATCCGCCGCTTCGCCGGCGCGTTCGACAGCCGGCCGATCGCCGCAATGCGACTGCCTCGGATCCCGACATCGGCCGCATACCACGGCGATCCAGTGCCGTCGATCACATGGGCATTGAGGATCAGGATGTCGAAAGGCGCGGCGTGTGCCGGCTGGAGAAGCGCGGCGCCGAGGACCACGGCGAAAAACGAACGCATGACGGCGGATTATGTCGTACCTGAGACGGACGGAGGGGACGGAGACAACGGGACGAGATCACAACGGAGACGCGAAGGAACGAAGGCTAAACGGAGGTGCGCGCTCGGTCGGTCCGCCGCGCCGCGCTGACGCGCGGTCGGTCCTGACCGGCCG
>JBOGIZ010000569.1:0-2016 GCA_050747805.1 Vicinamibacterales bacterium
CTGTCCGGGAACTGCGCCAGGTTGCGCGCGCGCCGGAAGCCGTTCGCCTCCTGGGTGTCGAGCGGGAACCCGTCTTCCGCGAGATGAATCGCGGGCGCCATATCCGCCGCCAGCGTCAGTTTGCCAAGACGCTTCTGCGCCGACGTGAGACCGGCGACCGTGCCTGGGACGCCAGACGCGAGCAGCCCCACCGTGCTGCGCCCGGTGACGATGTTGCCCTGTGCGTCCTGATACATCGTTGTCGTCGCCTTGCCGGGCGCCTCTTCGCGGAAATCGACGAAATAGCTGTGGCCGTCGGCCTGACGAACCAACATGAAGCCGCCGCCGCCGATGTTGCCGGCGCTCGAGTGCGTGACCGCGAGCGCGAAGCCGACCGCGACCGCGGCATCCACGGCGTTTCCGCCGGACTTCAGGATGTCGATGCCCGCCTGGGTCGCGTGGACCTCGGCGCTCGCGACGGCGCCGTGCGCGCCTTGCGCCGGCAGATGCTCGGCCTCGAGCGGCAGTGCCAGCCCTGCGATGACGACGACCGTGGCAATCGGAATGCGCATGAATCCTCCTCTGGCCAAGCCGTGAACAGAATACAGGAACCCCGGCCGGGCGCGGCGATGGTGCTATCTTTGAAGACGCCAGCCCTTAGAGGTTTCGATGATTGCCAGGTTTTCGGTTGCACTGCTCGCGGCGTGTTTTACAGCCGCCGTTCCTCTTGCCGCTCAACAGCAGGCCCAGCCTCAGGAAGGACACCCGAAGGTGCCGAAGGATTCCGTCCTCGTCACCGTGACCGGCTGTCTGAAGGGGCGCGTCATCCGTGCGTCGGACGTGCGACAGGAAGACACGACGAGCGGCGTGACGGTCACGGGCAAGTCGTTCCGCCTCGCGGGGAAGAAAGACGCGATGACAGCCGTGAAGGACAACGACGGCGACCGCGTGCAGATCATGGGCCTCATCAAGAAGTCCGCGCTGATCGAGCCCGGCATGCGCTTCTTCGGCGGACGAGTGGCTGTTGGAGGCGCCAGCAACGGCACGGCGCCGACGTCCGCTATTCCCGATCCTGCGGAGAACGTCCTCGTGATGGATGTGATGAACGTGCAGGCCCTCGGCGGTACCTGCAGAGACAAGTAGACCGCCCGGTCACATGAACATCGGCGAGATTGCCCGCCGCGCACACGTCTCGACGGCAACGGTGTCGCGGACGTTGAACCAGAGCGGAGCCGTGCGACCGGAGACCGCCCGCAGGATCTGGCGCGTCGCCGCGCAACTCAATTACTACCCGAACAGCCACGCACGCGCGCTCGTGTCGGGCCGCAGCCGGCTGCTCGGCCTGATCGTCTCTGACATCACGAATCCGTTTTTCCCGGAACTGGTGCGAGCCTTCGAGGCGCTCGCGATGCAGCACCAGTACGATCTCATCCTCACCAGCACCGATTATCAGACCTCGCGCATGACGGTCTGCGTGCGCCGGATGCTCGAGCGCAAGGTCGACGGCGTCGCGATCATGACGTCGGAGATGGATCTCAGCCTCATCAAGGATTTCTCGCGGCGCGGCGTACCGCTCGTGTTCATGGACGTCGGGCAGGTCGGGCCGCGCATGAGCCACGTGTCCATCGATTACGCCAACGGCATCCGCCAGGCAGTCGCCCATGTCGCCGGTCTCGGCCACAAGCGAGTCGCGTTCATCAGTGGTCCGCTCGATCTGCACTCCGCGCGAACGAGACGCCAGGCCTTCGTCGACGGCATGCGCGCGCACAAGCTGACGCCGGATCGCCGGCTCATTCGCGAAGGCACCCACACGGCGGAAGGCGGACAGGCCGCGATGTCGGCGCTGCTGCGTCTGTCGAAGCGGCCCACGGCGGTCGTGTGTTCGAACGACTGGACCGCGATCGGCGCGCTGCACGCGATCGACGCCGCCGCGTTGCGCGTGCCGGATGATGTGTCGCTGGTCGGATTCGACGACATTCCCCTCGCGAGCTACACGAAGCCGCCGCTCACGTCGGTGCGCATGTCGGCGGCGGACGT
>JBOGIZ010000570.1:0-5597 GCA_050747805.1 Vicinamibacterales bacterium
GGACAAGATCATCTTCCGAAGATGGCCCGGATCGCCCAGCTCGTGTACGAAACCGGATTCTCGATTGCCGACACGGACAAGGTCCTGGTTCGCGACAACAAGGGCCCGCGGACGGGGTTCGGGTCGAAGGCGGAAATTATCAAGTAGAGGGTACGAGAAGGTGGGGGGAGTGGTCCAGCGACTGGGCCGCTACCTCCCCGGGCTGTCCGGGGTCCGCCCCCATCGATATACTGATCGGATGGGTCCTGAAGCCGTGGCTCAACCGACCGGGGCGCACAGTCGCACCCGCGCCGACATTCCGGATCGATTCAAATGGAACGTCGGCGATATCTTCGAATCGTGGGACGGGTGGGAAGCCGCCTATCAGCAGCTTGATGGCGGCATCGAACAGTACGCCGCGCTGAAAGGGACGCTCGCCGGCGGCCCCGCCAACCTGCTGCGCGCGTTCCAGCTCTCCGAGAATCTCGGCCAGCTCGCGTATCGCGTGTGGTACTACCCGTCGCTCCAATACGACGAAGATCAGCGCAACAACACGATTAATGCGAAGCGCCAGCAGGTGCAGATCCTGTTTGCGCGGTGGAAACATGCGGAGTCGTGGTTCAGTCCGGAGCTGCTCAAGATTCCGCTCGACGCGGTTCGCGAGTGGATGTCCGGCACGCCAGCGCTCGAACTCTACCGCTTCGCGATCGAGAACCTCTATCGGCAGCAGGAGCACGTGCTCGACGAGGCGGGCGAGCGGCTGATGTCGCTCGCGAGCCGGCTCGCCTCGTCACCCAATGACGCGTACTGGTCGCTTTCGACCGCCGACGCGAAGTTTCCGACAATCACACTGTCGTCAGGCGAACAGGTCACTGTTTCGTACGGGCAATACCGCGCGATCCTCGCCACGCGGCGCGACCAGGCGGATCGCGAGAAGGCGTTCACCGCGCTGCACGAAACCTATCAGGCGTCGCTCAACACGTACGCGTCGCTCTATAACGGCGTGTGCCAGCGCGACTGGTTCAACGCGCGCGCGCGCGGCTACACGTCGACGCTCGAAGCGGCGCTCCACGGCGACAACATTCCGACCTCGGTGGTCGAGAACCTGATCGAGACGACGCGCGCCGGGGCCGGTCCGCTGCGCCGCTACCACGCGCTCCGGCGCCGCGCGCTCGGCCTTTCGGCGTACTACGTCTACGACTTCTCGATCCCGCTCGTCACATTCGACAAGAAATATCAGTACGACAATGTGCTCGAGTCGATCGTCGACGCCGTCGCGCCGCTCGGACCCGACTATCAGACGCTCATGCGCAAGGGCTTCGGCAGCGGCTGGATCGACGTCTACGAAAACGACGGGAAGCGATCGGGCGCGTACTCCGCGCCGGTGTACGGCGTGCACCCGTACATGCTGCTCAACTACAACGACACACTCGATGCCGTCTTCACGACCGCGCACGAGATGGGCCACTCGATGCACACGATCCTGTCGCACGAGTCGCAGCCATTCGTCTATTCCGACTACACCATCTTCGTCGCCGAAGTGCCGTCCACGCTCAGCGAAGCGCTGCTGCTCGAACACATGCTCGCGCGATCGACCGATCCGATCGAGCGGATCGTGCTGCTGCAGCATGCGATCGACAACATCACGGGGACGTTCTACACGCAGGTGCTGTTTGCGGACTACGAGCTTCGCGCGCATCGCCTGGCGGAGCAGGATCGGCCGATCACGGCGGAGATCCTAACCGAGCTTTACACGCAGCTGCTGAAGGACTACTACGGCGACGCGGTGGACCTGAATCCGTTCAGCGGAATCACGTGGTCGCGGATCCCGCACTTCTTCAGCTCGCCGTACTACGTCTACCAGTACGCGACGTGCTTCGCCTCGGCGGCGCGGCTCGCGAAGGAAATTATGGCGCCGGGCGGCGGCGCGGAAGAAGCGCGGAAGCGCTTTCTCACGCTCCTTCGCTCGGGCGGCAACGACTATCCGATGGAGCAGCTGCGCAAGGCCGGGGTGGATCTCAGCCAGCCCGACACGGTTCGCGCTGTCGTCGATCAGCTGGACGATCTGGTGACACGGCTCGAGCAAGAGTTGGGCCACCTCTGAGTCGATTGCCGATTGGCGATTGGCGAGCGTCGATCGACGGATTGACGAGTGGCGATTGCCGATCGACGGATTGCCGATTGTCGATTGATTTGCGATTGCCGAGCGCCGACTGTGATGGACCGCGGTGGACCCGACAGGATCGGCTGCTTCCTGGGACGAATCGAAACTCGACATTCCGTCGATCGCCACTCGTCAATCCGTCGATCATCAATCGCCACTCGGCAATCCGTCGATCGCCACTCGGCAATCGCCACTCAGCAATCGTCTCTCTCTAACGCGCCCTGAGCATCTGCTCCCAGTTCTGGACGAGCGTCAGCGTGACGAGCGAATCGCGCCCCGCGGGTACGATCGCGAGCTCCTTCGACAGGTCGGGCATGAGATCCATCGAAATGAAGCCCTCGGGAAGCGCCGGCATCTGCTGCGGCGGCCCAGTGCGGAACGGTGGACCTTCGGTCACACTGACCGAATAGAGCGGGGCGCGCCCCTGCTGGCCGTAGACGATCCGGCCATCGGGAAACCACCCGCCGAAATCCACCCCGCCGTTGCTCACGCGATACTTGTTTCCGCCGCCCGGAAACGACTGGACGTACAGCTCCATCTGGCCCGTTTCATCGGACATGTAGGAGAGCCAGCGCCCATCCGGCGAGACCGTAGGATTCATCTCGTTGAAGGGCGAGCGCAGAAACGGCTTCGGCGTGTGATCGCCGTCAAGGGACACCGTCCACAGATCGCGCTGCGTTTTGGGATCGAGCGCCGTGTAGACGATCAGCTTTCCATCCTTCGACCAGCCGCCGGGAGTCTTGAAGGGCGCAGCGTCGGAGGTGATCGGCGTTTCGGGGCTGCTGCCGTCGGCCGCCTTCACGTAGATTTGGGACTGGTTGTTGCGGTCGCCGGCAAAGGCGATGCGCGCGCCATCGGGCGACCAGGACGGGTCCGTGTTGCGGCCGGGACCGTTCGTGAGGCGCGTCGCGCCGCCGCGCTGCAGGTCGAGAATCCAGATGTCGGACCGTACCGGCGACTCCTGACGAACGGTCGCCGCGTACTTTCCGTCGTGTGTGATGCTCAACTGCTGATAGTGCCCCTCGGGAGCGTTGAGTGCCTCGAGCTCCTTGCCGCTCATGTCGTACCACACGAAGCGCGTTCTCGTGACGGCACCGGTGTAGGAGAGCAACGTACCCGTGCTCGACACGCTCACGACGGGCGCGCCCACGGACGGCGACTGCACGTCGTGCGGAAGATCGCTCAGCGTGATGGGACTGGCGCCAAGAGCGAGGCGGCTGGCATCGAAGGGCTGCGCCGCCACGCCGTTGGTGCGCTGAAACACAAGATAACCAGACGCGTACACGACGCCGCTGTCGACGGACGCCACGACTTGATGTTCGCGGAGATCATCGAGCGATCCAGCGACGAGGTCGAGATGCCCGTTGCGTCCCGGCAGCGCGACGTAGAGAAAGTGCCGGCCGTCGGGCAGAAACACCGGGAAGCGGTGACCAGTCTCGCCGCGCGACGTATCGAGGGCGCTCGCCGGCTTCGGGTCGCCCCCTTCGGCCGACACCTGCATCAGCGGCCCGCCGCTCGACGGCTGAAACACGATCTGCCCCGCGGCGTTCCACGTGCCCCCGCGCGGATCCGGCGCATCGCAGACGTCCGTGATGGCGCCGCTGGCGATCCGGATGGTCCTCAGCTTGCCGCTGGCGAAGAATCCAATCCGCGCGTTGTCGAGCGACCAGAACGGCTGCAAGGCGCCTCTGGTTTGGGCGAGCGCGCGCGGCGTCGGCGAATCAAGACGCCGGAGAAACAGCTGCGCGCTGGCTGCGTTCGAACCGGCGACGAACACCACGAGCCGCCCGTTCGGCGAAATTGCGGCATTCGCCGTATCCGCGACGAGCGGCCGCTCCGGCGGCGGCAGGATTGTCAAGGCGCGCAGCGGCGCGGCCGGCGCGGGTCCGAACGCGGTTCCCCAGACGAGGAACGCCACCGTCGCGAGCACGGCGCCGATGAGCACCCCTGCGGCGCCTGACACGTACGGACTGCGACCGGTGGGGGGCGGGATCGACAGACCGCCCGCCGCCGCCTCGTCGAGATCGGGCAGCGCGTCGGCGATGTCGTGCAGGCGGCGCTTCGGATCGCGTTCGAGGCAGCGCGCAAGCAGCCGGCGAAGCGCGGGCGGCGTGTTCGCCGGCAGCTCGCTCCACTTCGGTTCGTCCTTGAGCACGTTCGCGAGCACTTCCGAGACGGTGTCTCCGCCGAACAGCTGCCGCCCCGAGAGCATTTCGAACAGCACCGCGCCGAACGCCCAGATGTCCGTGCGTTTGTCGACGGCCTTGCCCTTCGCCTGCTCGGGCGACATGTACGCGGCCGTCCCGATCACCATGCCGAGTTGCGTGGACCGCGCCGTCAACGTGGGTGAGTTCGCGAGCGATGCCCCCGATCCGGACGGATCCGGCGCGGCGAGCTTCGCCAGGCCGAAATCCAGGACCTTCACGGTGCCGTCGTCGCGCACTTTGACGTTGGCCGGCTTCAGATCGCGATGGATGATGCCCTGCGCGTGCGCGGCTTCGAGCGCGGCCACGATCTGCCGCGCGATCGGCAGCGCCTCGTCGAGCGGAATCGGACCCTGCGCGATGCGTTCCGCGAGCGTCGGCCCGTCGACGAGCTCCATCACGAGCGCGCCTGCCGCCCCGACGCCGGTCTCGCCAAGCGGCGTGGCCTCCTCGAACCCGTGGACGTGGGCAATGTTGGGATGATTGAGCTAGGCGAGCACCTGCGCCTCGCGGGCGAAGCGGGCCAGGCGCTCCGGGTCGCTGGCGAAGAACGCGGGCAGTACCTTGATCGCGACGTCGCGATTGAGCTTCAGGTCGCGCGCGCGATAGACCTCGCCCATGCCGCCTGCGCCAATGGCGCCGACAATCTCGTACGCGCCGATGCGGGTTCCCGCCGCTAAAGTCACGCCTCCGGAATTATACTGGGCGTCTTCTCTTCAATCGGGAGTCATCTACATGCTTCGCCGAACCGCGTTCGCCACTGCCCTCGTCGCCGTCGCCCTGTTCAGCCTGCCGCTGCCGGCACGGCAGTCGGCACAATCAAATCCGGATGTGTTCGGTGAACTGCGCTGGCGCCCAATCGGACCGCTGCGCGCCGGACGCACGAAAGCGGTCGCGGGCGTGCCGGATGAGCCGTTCACGTTCTATATCGGCATGGTCAACGGCGGCGTGTGGAAGACCACGAACGCGGGCCGCACGTGGACGCCCATCTTCGACGACGAGCCGACCGGATCGATCGGAGCGATCGCGGTCGCCCCGTCCGATCCGAACGTCATCTATGTCGGGAGCGGCGAAGCGCTGCCGACGCGACCGGACCTCGCCATCGGCGACGGCATGTACAAGTCGACCGACGCCGGCAAGACGTGGACGCACCTCGGGCTTCGCGACAGCCAGCAGATCGGAAATGTCGCGGTCGATCCGAAGAATCCGAACCGCCTCTTCGTCGCCGTGCTCGGGCATCCGTACGGTCC
>JBOGIZ010000571.1:0-4389 GCA_050747805.1 Vicinamibacterales bacterium
GATTTCGGAAAGCCGTTGCAGATCTTGATGGCGGTCGTGGGTCTCATCCTGCTGATCGCGTGTGCGAACATCGCGAACATTCTTCTGGCCCGCGCCGCCGCGCGGCAGAGGGAAATCTCGCTGCGGGTCGCGCTCGGCGCCGGCGCGAGGCGACTGGTTCGACAGGTGCTCACCGAAAGCGTACTGCTCGCCGCGATCGGCGGCGCCGTGGGCCTGCTGCTGGCGCACTGGGCCAACACAGCGCTCCTGCGCATGGCCTCGAGTTCGTCAGATCAGATCCGCCTCGACCTACATCCCGATGCCAGGATTCTCGCGTTCACGCTTGGCGTGTCATTGCTGACCGGCGTCCTCTTCGGCCTTGCGCCGGCCTTCCACGCGACGCGCGTGGATCTCAACTCCGTCCTGAAGGGTACGTCCCGCAGCGTCGCGGGCACGACGGCTCGCTCCGGCCGCGTACCTGCCGGCAAGGTCCTCGTCATCGCCCAGGTCGCGCTGTCGCTCCTGCTTCTGGTCGTGGCCGGGCTCTTCGTGCGCAGCTTTCGGAACCTTTCCGCAACACAGCTCGGGTACGACCGCGATCACCTGCTCGAGTTCTCTGTCAATCCGCTCTCGTACGGCTATACGCGTGCGGAGATTCCCGCTCTCGACAAGGACATCCTGCAGAGAGTCGCCGCCATACCGGGAATTCGTCGTGCCAGTCTGACCGACAACGCCTTGATGAGCGGCAGGGATTCCACGTCGCACGTGGCCATCAAAGGCCGGCAGCCCTTGTCGGGAGACGCTGCGCTCGCCCATTGGGACATGGTCGGCCCGGGTTTCTTCTCGACAGCCGGGATCCCGATCCTCAAAGGGCGCGAAATCACCGAGCGTGACGGCGGCGATACGCAGCGCGTCGGCGTGATCAACGAGACGATGGCGCGCACGTTCTTTCCCAACTCCGATCCGATCGGACAACGAGCGTTGGTCCACACGACGGCGGGCGACGCTCCCTTTGTCATCGTCGGCGTCGCGCGGGACTCGAAGCAACACACCGCGCGGGACAAGGCATTCCCGCGGTTTTACGTGCCGTTCTTCAATCCCATAGAAGACGACACCGTCGCGGCAACGATCCTCGTGCGCACGGCCGGCGAACCCTCCTCGTTCTCATCCGCTATCCGCGAGACGGTGGGGCAGGCGGCGCCGAATCTGCCGCGGGTCAGCATCGAAACCATTGACCAGCGTCTGTCGGACTCCCTCGTCACCGACCGCATGATCGCCCAACTCTCCGGGGCGTTCGGCATGCTGGCGGTCATCCTCGTGTGCATAGGCCTCTACGGAATCATGGCCTATGCCACCGCGGGCCGCACCAACGAGATCGGCATCCGCCTCGCGCTCGGCGCCCAGCGAAGCGGCATTCTGTGGCTCGTCCTTCGCGAATCGCTGCTGCTCGTCCTGATTGGAGCGGCGATTGGGGTCCCGCTGGTCTTCGGCGCTGGGAAATGGATTGCCACCTTGCTCTTCGGTCTGCAACCGGTCGATGCTCTGACGCTGGCGTCCGCGGTCGGCGTGATGTTCGTGGTCGGCGTGTTCGCCAGCTATATTCCCGCGAGCCGCGCCATGCGCGTCGATCCGATGGTCGCGCTGAGATCCGAGTAGTCGTTCCGGCGGTGTCTCCGGATTCGAGCCGCGCCAGTCCCGAGTAAGCGGATCGCCCGCCAGTTATATACGAAGGCACGCAGGGCACAACTCTTTTCAGAGAGCGCGTTGTCCAGCTTCGGTCCCGCGCATTTCGGCGGAGGAGTAATCGAAGTCTTCGGTTCCGAACACATGTCGTATCTCGATCCTGCTGCAGTCAACCTCGCAGGCCGGGATGCCGTCTAACCCTTTCATCATGCGTTCAGTGGCCGCCGATATTCGTTACGCCTGCCGTTCCCTGTTGCGCACTCCATCGTTCAGCCTGGCCGTTGTCGTCGTTCTGGCGCTGGGAATCGGCGCCAACACGGCCGTATTCAGCATCGTCGACGCGGTGTTGCTCCGACCCTTGCCGTACCGCGACGCTGGCCGGCTCGTTCGTCTTTTTCACGTGCCGCCGCAGAGCACGTTCCCCGGCATCAAGCGGTTTTCCGTGTCCCCGGCCAATTTCTACGACTGGCAAGCCGCCGCGCATTCGTTCGAGCGCATGGCGATCTATCACGGCCGGCGTTTCACGTTGACCGGAACAAGCGCGGCCGAATCGGTGGACGCGACGAGTGTCGGCGCGGGCTTCTTCGAGATTGTCGGGATGCCGCCGCTCGTGGGGCGCGTGTTTCGGCCCGACGAGGACGCACCGGCGCATGGCCATGTCGTCATGTTGAGCGAGCGGTTCTGGAAAACACACTTCGGCGGCGCGGCTGACGCCGTCGGGCGGACGCTGCGTCTCGCCGGCGAGTCCTACAGGATCGTCGGCGTCATGCCGGCGCAATTCACGATCCAGTCGTGGGGCGCCGCGGCGAGCGACCTGTTCGTGCCGGTGGCATTTACGCCGGAGGAACGGAACGTGCGCGACAACCATAACGATCAGGCGATCGCGCGTCTCAAACCCGGCGTGACCGTGCAAGAGGCCAACGCCGAGATGGCGGTCATTTCAAAACATCTGGCAGAGGAGTATCCGCAGGCAGACACCGGCTGGGGCGCAGAGGTCATTTCACTTCAGGAGCTGATCGTCGGCGACATTCGGATGCCGCTGCTGATGCTGCTCGCGGCAGTCGGCCTCGTGCTGCTGGTTGCGTGCGCGAACGTCGGCAATCTGCTGTTTGCCCGCGCGCTCGGTCGTCGCAAGGAGATCGCGATACGGGCGGCGCTCGGCGCCGGGCGCCGACGCGTGTTTCAACAGCTGCTGGTCGAGTCACTCGTATTGGCGTGCGCCGGAGGGGCGGTCGGGCTGGTGCTCGCAAAGCTCGCCTTGTCGGGCGGAGCGAAGCTGCTCGTCGATCAGGTGCCGCGCGCCGACGAGATCGCCCTCGACGTTCGCGTTCTGTTGTTCGTCACGGCCGCTTCGATCGTCACCGGCATCATCGCCGGCGTTCTTCCGGCGTTGCGGGCGGGCCGAACGGATTTGAACGAATCGCTCAAGGAAGGCGGCCGCAGCGACGCAGCCGTCGGGACGCGCACGCGCCGCGTACTCATCGCTGCAGAGATCGCGCTCTCGCTCGTGCTGCTGATGGGTGCAGGCGTGATGATCCGCACGTTACGGGCTCTCGAGCACGTCGACGCGGGCTTCGACGCCTCCAATGTACTGACGCTTCGCGTCGTACTGCCGGAGACGCGCTACACGGCCGCGCAGAGCAACGCGTTCTTCGACGCCGCGCTGCAGCGCGTCTCTGCGCTGCCGGGTGTTCAGGCCGCCTCGACGATCGACAGCCTGCCCACGCAAGGCGGATCGGTCCAGCCGGTCGTGCTCGAAGGACACGCGGAACTGCTGCCGCGCGATCAGCCGACGACCGCGATCAGGAAGGTCACCCCCGGCTACTTCACGACGATGCACATCCCGATTCTCGCGGGACGCGACGTTACCGCGAGCGACATCTCGACGGCCGTCGTGAGCCGCGCCGCAGCGAGACTCCTCTGGGGCGACGTCAATCCGATCGGACGGCGCGTGACGCTTCCTCTCGAATCGAAAACGCGCTTCATCACGATTGTCGGCATCTGCGGCGACGTTCGTCAGGACTCGCCGTCGCAGCCGATCGTGCCGACGATCTACCAGCGGACTACCGACCTGAACTGGACGTATCGATCCATCGCGCTCAGGACATCGACGCCGCCCGCCTCGATGGCGCCGGCCGTCGTGGCGATCATCCACGGTCTCGATCCGGAACAGCCGGTCGAGAATATCGAGACGATGATCGAGGTCGTTGATGAGACGCTGACGTCCCAGCGGTTCACCACGTTGTTGCTCGGGATTTTCTCCGGCATAGCGTTGGTGCTTGCTGCGGTCGGCATCTACAGTGTGCTTGCGTACATCGTCCGAGGACGGCGCCGTGAGATCGGAATTCGCACGGCCCTCGGCGCGCGTGCGACTGACGTGGTCGCCCTCGTGATCGTCGAAGGCCTCGCTCCCGTCGTCGCTGGTCTGGTCGTCGGGATCGTCGGCGCGCTGGGGTCTTCGAGGCTTCTCTCCGGTCTGGTGTTCGGCGTGCGCCCCTCCGATCCACTGACGCTGGTCGTCGGGACGGTGGCCATCCTGCTCGTGTCCCTGATCGCGATGCTCTTTCCCGCCTACCGTGCTACACGCGTCGATCCGGTCGAGGCGCTGCGCGCGTAGCTGCGCGCGTAATAGATCCTAGGTACTGGTTGACCGGCGGCGGTTGCCGCCGGCTCGGTGCCCTGGAGGATTTTCGCAAGTGGCATGCCGCGGCTCTCGGAGCTGCAGAT
>JBOGIZ010000572.1:0-2342 GCA_050747805.1 Vicinamibacterales bacterium
TCCGCACTCCGCACTCCGCACTCCGCGCCTCGTGGTACCGTAACGCGCATGCGCCTTTCGTCCATGATCCACGCCGTCGATCTGCACGCCTGCGGCGAGCCGGGCCGCGTGATCGTCGGCGGTGTCGGCGACGTTCCCGGCGCGTCCATGTTCGACAAAATGCAGCATCTGGCGGCGCACGCCGACGGCTTGCGCAAGCGGATGCTGCGTGAGCCGCGCGGGTATCCAGCCGCGAACTGCAATCTGCTGCTGCCGCCCACCAATCCGGAGGCGGATGCCGGGTTCGTGATCATGGAGCAGGTCGAATATCCGCCGATGTCGGGCACCAACACGATCTGCGTGACGACGACGCTCCTCGAGACCGGGATGCTGCCGATGCGCGAGCCGGTGACGGAACTCACACTCGAAGCGCCGGCGGGTCTCATCCGCGTGCGTGCCGACTGCAGGAACGGCAAAGTCGAGCGGGTGGCCTTCAGAAATGTCCCGGCGTTCGCCGTGCACCTCGATGCCGCCGTCGACGTGCCGACGCTCGGCTCCGTGCGCGTGGACGTGGCGTGGGGCGGGATGTTTTATGTGATTGCCGACGCCGCACCGTTTGGTCTCCGGCTGACGCCGGACGAAGGACGCGATATTACGCGGATCGGCGAGCTCATCAAGGCAGCGGCGCAGGAACAGCTTCCAGTCGTGCATCCCGAAAACCCCGAGATCAAGAACGTGACGATCGCGCAGCTCTCGGGGCCGGCCCACGACACGGCGAACGACCGGCGCAATGCCGTCATCGTCTCGACAGGCGCGCTTGATTGGACGCGTCCCGCCACGTGGACGGGCGCGCTCGATCGCTCACCGTGCGGCACCGGCACGTGCGCGAAAATGGCGACGCTCTTTGCGCGCGGGCAGCTCGCGCTCGGCCGACCGTTCCGCCACGAAGGCGTGCTCGGGACAGTGTTCACGGGCATGCTGCTCGAGGAAACGACGGTCGGCCCTTACCGTGCCGTCGTGCCCGAGCTGGCGGGAACGGCCTGGATTACCGGCTTCGCCCAGTACGTGCTCGACCCGCAGGATCCGTTTCCTGAGGGCTTCACCGTCGGCGATATCTGGTAGATGGATGGCCTGAACCGTTCTCTCGAGGGCGCGTCGTTTCCGCAAAGCTGTAGCGGTCTTCCCTTAATCCGGCCCTCCCGGCGCGGATCCCCCGCCATTGGGCGGCACACCGATTGATAATTCTGCCCTGCGCATGGCCATGGTCCGGACGGCGGCATCGAATGCGCGTAGGAACGACCCGCCCACCGCGGCAGAGCTGCGTGACTGGGTTCACCACGAGCTGAAGCTCGATCCCGACCACGAGTCCGAACTGCTCCACCGCGTCGAGGATGTGGTCGCGCGACAGCGGCAGCTCGTCGAGCAATCCAAACAGGACGCCATCCGGGCGCTCTCGGAGGGATTCGCGGCGAAGATGGAGCGACTCCAGCACCAGCTGAGCGAGAAAGACATCACCGTCAGCAACATCGCGCGCTACTTCGAGGATGTCGTCGCCGATCTGACCGAGAAATCGCATCGCGACCCGAAGACGAAGCTCCTCAATTTCGACTGGTTCATGGAACGGGTCGAGTCGTTCCTCGCCGTGGAGCAGCGCGTCCGCTGGTGCGGCGTGGGCGTTGTCGACATCAACAGCTTCAAGTCGTACAACGATACGCTCGGCCACGCGGCGGGCGACCGCATCATCGAGCGTGTCGCGACAATCCTCGGCGATCAGATTCGATCCGAGGATTTTCTCGCCGTCGAACGCGGCGAGGGACGCGACCTGCACGCGCGGTTCGGCGGCGACGAATTCTGTTTTCTTATTCCGGATCTCCCCGGCTGCGGCGAGGCGGCCGATATTGCCGGCCGCTTCAAGGACGCGGTGGAATCGCACGACTGGTCGCGCGATGATCCGCGGCTCTCGACGCGTCCCGTCAAAGTGGACGTCGGGGTGGTCTGTCTGCGCCTCGGTCCGGTGACCGAGCGCCGCGGCGTCGCGCGGAAACTCGCCGCCGAACTCATCCAGGAAGCCGACAAACTGATGTACGACGCCAAAGGACGGCAGGCGACCACGGTTCCCTGCCATGCAGTGCGCGTGCAGGCCGGCGGTCTCATCGACATTCCCGAGAGCGAGTCCGGCCTCGACGAACCGCCGCCCGCCGCCGACGAAGCGTCGCCGCGCTGAGAGCGCACACGCCCTGAGGCTCTCAAGGGCCGCCGCCTCCGTGTTACAGTAAACGATTGCCGCATGCGTGCGGCGTCTCGCCTGAACAGCCCGGCGGCTCGTGGTGGGTGTAGCTCAAAGGTAGAGCACCGGACTGTGG
>JBOGIZ010000573.1:0-3394 GCA_050747805.1 Vicinamibacterales bacterium
GAGCGCGCGGAGAATCGTGGCGAACTGCGCGTCGAGCGTCGTCTGCGCCGTGCGATCGCTTATCCCCGGTTTCGCCCGGCCGAGGACGACGAAGCCGCCGCCGCCGGCCGCCGCATTCGCGAGCCAGTTTGTGCCGTTGGAGGCGGGGGTCACGAGCGTCGCCTTCGCCAGCGTGACCATGACGGCCGGCGTCTCCGAGGGCAGTGTGCCGCCGGCTCCGGTGAAGCCTTTCGGATTGACGCCGATGATCGTGAGGGGGATGTCGTTGACCTTGATCGACTGTCCAAGCGCGGCTGGCGACCGCGCGAATTCGCGATCCCAGAACGCGTCGCTGATCATCGCGACCGCGGGGCTGCCTGGCGTGTCGTCGGACGGACGAATCTCGCGACCGATCTGCGCCCTGACGCCGAGCACCTCGTAGTAGTTGCCCGACACTTCGTGCAGGGTCACGCGCTCCGTGTTGTCGCCGACCGTGGCGTTCGCCGCCGTCGCGTGGAACACGAGCAGATCACCGAGCACGGTGTTCTGCGCGCGCAGCTGTTCGTAGACGGGGTACGAGAGGCCGGTCGCCTCGAGCAGCCTCAGCGATGAGGCATGAGGGACGTCGAGCCGATCGAAGAGCAGTTGTTTGCCGACGGAAAAAATCGTGGTATTCGCACCGATCGCCAGTGCCAGTGACGAGGTCGCGATGATCGTGAAGCCGCGACTCCTGCGGAGCACGCGCGCCGCGAACACCAGATCGTTCCAGATTCCCAGCATCGAACGAGACTGTACCCGATAATGGGCGGAGCTGCGATGGAGAACACCGGTGCCTTCGTCTGCACAACGGTTTGGCCCGACCGAATCCTTCGAACAGTGTTCGCTTTCACCACACTATCGCTGGCGAGCCGTCTGTTCCGTAAGTCAGCCTCTCGTCGAGAAGCATTCGTTGTCCCGCCAAACCGATGCGCGGCACGACCGCTGTAGCGGCGCTGCTGTCACCTTCACGAATGACGTGGGGTATTCTCTTGCTGGCGATGCGCCGCGACATATGGGCGTTAGGGATTGGACTGTTATGCACCGCGGCCTTTGCGGCGGGCCAGGGTGAGCGACAGGGCGCGCTCAGCGACACTTTCGTGGACTGGTCGAATCACCCCGCGATCCGTTATCACGACACGCCCGTAACCGATCCAGTCGCCGCATTGAGCCAACAGTTGCAGGCCGGCACCGTGCGGCTCCGACGAGACGGACCGTCCGGGTTCTTGGCGTCGGTGCTTCACGAACTCCAGATCTCCGTCGATTCGCAGATGCTGGTCTTCAACAAGGACAGCGTGCAGGCGAACCGCATCTCGCCGACGAATCCGCGCGCGCTGTTCTTCAATGACACCACGGTCGTGGGATGGGTGCGTGGAGGGTTCATCGAGCTCGCCTCCGAAGATCCGAAGGAGGGTGTCGTTTTCTACTCGCTCGACAATCGGGCAACGGCGACGGGTTCAATCGTCCGGCGCGATAACTGCGTGTCCTGTCACGACTCGTACGGCTCTGTGGGCGTGCCCGGCATGCTTGACAAAAGCTTTCTGCAGTTCAGCGTCACGCATCGCGTCCCTATGGACAAGCGTTGGGGCGGATGGTACGTGACCGGTCAGGCGGAGGGACACCATCTCGGCAACATCGTCGATCTTCAGCACGCGTTTGCGACGCCTCCACCAGCCGGGACGCTGAATCGGCCGTCGTTGGAGGACACGTTCGACACGACCGGCTATCTCGCGCCGCAAAGCGACATCGTCGCGCTGCTCGTGTTTGATCATCAGATGCACATGATGAATCTGCTGACGCGCATTGGATGGGAAGCGCGGGTGCTCGATTTTCGGAAGGGAACAACCGCCGAGCAACTTCGGCGTGCGGGGGACGATCCGAGTGATCAGCCGATCTCACTGAACGCTGCCGCGAACGAGGTCGTCGATTACATGCTCTTCGTGGACGAAGCGCCGCTCTCGAGGCCGATTCACGGTGCGACGGATTTTGCCAGAGAGTTCATGGCGGTCGGACCGCGGGATCACCGAGGACGATCGTTGAGGGAACTCGACCTGCATACGCGGTTGCTGACGTACCCGTGCAGCTACCTGATTTACTCCAAGCAGTTCGACGACTTACCGCTCTCCGCCAAGACGGCGATCTACCGGAGGATGTGGCAGGTGCTCTCCGGACAGGACCACGATCCCGCGTACGCGCGACTCACCAGGGACACCAGAGCCACCATTATCGATATTCTCCGGGACACCAAAGCCGACCTGCCGTCGTACTTCCGGCCTCTCCGTCGAACACTGTAGTAATCCGCGACAGCGCTGCGCGACAGCTTCCGACACTAAAACTGACCCTCCCGATTCGTTAGCCGAACGAGTAGTCGCCTGGTATTTAGAAATCGCTCCGGCCGAGATCGGTCGGCCGATCGCCGCTGCGAATAGTCCTCCGTCCCCAAGGTCTGGGAACGGTCGACTGCCCGTCGTCGGGCCATCACCACATTCGACCCCGCGTTCCGCGCGCCCTTCGGGCATTGACCGGGCCGTCGCGCTGCCCGAACCGTGCCTCTTACCCGATGGGCGGTCGATCGCTTTCGTCGACCGTCAGCCGATCGTGGATGCACACCGACGACTGTGGGACACCGTCGGTCACGCGCGCACACTCCCCTCGACTCGGCGGACCTCGACGGTGGACACGCGTGGGCCACGCGCCGTCACGAAGGCCTCGGTCCGTGACGGCTGCCGTAAGACCGTGACGACTTGCGCAGCGACATCGGCCAACAGCGCGTCCAGCCGGCATCCCGTCACGATGACGTCGTGCATGCTGAACACCGCATGCACCCGATCCGCGGCCCCTTCCGCGTACAGGAACTGCGCCCACGGAAGCACGTACGTGCACTTCGGCAGCACCACGCGTACGCCGTACGGCCGCCGGTCGCGATCGATCGCCCATGCCGGCTCGTTATCGACTGATTCCATAATCGTGTCCTCGTTCAAGCGGCGGTACCGGTGCCCCGCCCTCGTGGCCCGAGGCGTGGCTGGCCGGCTGCTGAACAGCTACCAGAACCGCATCCCTCTGCGAATCCCGCTCGAATCCCACCGACCAGCGCGTCCCTTCAACCACCGCGCGGATCCCTCGCGCGAACCCTCGCGACGCGTCCGACGGAAGGCCATCCGCGAACCGGGCATGCGCCGTCCGCACCAGCTCGCAGGCGGACTGGCGCGCGCCAGACTGCGCGATCGACGCCTCGAGCCGCGCCTGGTCGCTCGTGATCACCGTCAGGTGCTCGCGGCCCCGCGAGGCCGCGACATAAAACAGCTCCCGTTTCATCGTCTCGCCCGCAATCACGACTTCATCGACCGATTGTCCCTGGCTTCGGTGCGCGGTCACGGCG
>JBOGIZ010000574.1:0-2759 GCA_050747805.1 Vicinamibacterales bacterium
TTGCCGTTCTGGTTCACGCGCCACGACGGCTCATCGAGAAACGCCGGATCGTGCGAATCGTTGCTGACGAGGAAGTTGTTCTCGAGGATCTCGAACGCGGACGCCACGGCGCCGCCGCCAGGATTGCTCGTGGCGAATCGATACGGGAGGAACGAATAGTCGGGCACGGCGCTCGGCCCGCACGTATCCGCATCCGAGATGATCAACTTGTTGCCGTTGGCCACCCACGCGACCAGCGCCTGCTTGACGTCCGCGGGCACGCTCGTCTTGATGTCGCACACCTGCTCGAGCACCACGGTGTCGACGTGCGCGCTCGGAACAAAATCCGCCGGCCGGAGCAGGTTGGGCTGCAGCGGCCAGTAGTCGACGCGGTTGAAGATCGACGAATCCACACGACCATTGCCGGGGCCTGGGCCGAAGTAGCGCAGCGTCGATTCCGACGCGCGATAGCGCGCGAACGGGTACGGCGCGTAACTGTCGGGATTACTCGAGACGATAAGCACCATTTTGCTTTCGGGGCATTTGGGCGGCGTGGTCGCGGACGGAATGCCGCAGCTGGCGCCTGCGGTCCCAGGTGCCTGGTAGGCGAGACTGGCCGGATCGGGCGTCAGCTTGCCGCTGGCGAGCAATGCCTGCAGATCGGCGTGCCGCTGCAAGAGCGGCACGTAGCCCGCGCGCTGCCCTTCATGGACCGCGACCTCGTCGATGAGCGTGCCGTATGGCCCTCCGTTGTTGTGCGGAAAGACGATCTTGACGAAGCGCGCTTCTGTCGGCACCGGCAGCTTGACGACGTGCGCGCCGGGTTCGCGCGGCAGTCCGACCGCCGTCGCTTTGACGAATCCCTCCGTCGACGACTTCATCGAGAGCGAGATCTCCACGTCCTTGGGCCATGAGAGGCTGTAGTAGGCGGGCCAGCCGTACGGCGCTTTCGCCGGCCCCGACGCAAACGAGATCGTCACATCGGACACGAGCGCCGTGTCGTGCCCGATGAAGGACAGCACAAGCGGCGTTCCGACCGGCGCCGCGTACATCGTCGACGGATCGCCGTCGAGCGCCCGTTCAGCGAGATAGCCGCTATCCACCCCGGCCGCGCGCCCGCCTTCCGTGCGTCCGCCCATCTCGAGCGCGACGAGGTTGTCGGTGCGCGGCTTCGGCGTCTGCGCCACCCGGCTCGTGCCCGGGATCGGCGGCGCAGCCGCGATGGGCGGCGCCAGCGGCGCGTCGACGATCCCGACACAGACGATCGCCGCCGCCAGTTGAGTGATTGTGACTAGTTTCGTCATGCTCGATCCTTCCGCGCCGCCCGCGCACCGCACCCTGAGTCCCGCTATCTGCCGGCGCCACCGGCACACCCCTTCGGCAGTTGAAAGGGTTCGTTCATGACCTGATACGGCGCATTGAATTTCGCAATCGTGCCGCTGGCAGGAATCGGCGCGGCATTGGCGAGCTTGAGAAAGAAGTTCACCACGTCGACCACGACCTTCGGAAGCGCGTAGCCGATCCCTCCGTCGATCTGCATCTGGAGCGTCGCCTGCGTGCAGCTCGCGATGGGGGGCCCTGCGAGCGTCAGTTGGGCGGCTTCCGTCGCCTGCTTGAGTGCGGTTGCCGTCGTGGTCAGCGTCACGTACGGTCCGACGGCGAGACCGTCCGCGCCCAGCCCCATGAGCAGGCGCTGATTGATGCCGACGACGATCGAGTTGATCCCCATCGAGATCCCGTTGATCTCGTGGCTCGGATCGACGTTCGGCGTCGCGTACATATGCGACGCCTCGAAGTCCCCGCCTCCCTGATAGATGAAGCCGAGACTTCCACGAAGCCGCAAGTCGTCGCGCGCCTTGAGAATGGAGGTCTTCGCGCTGAACCCCGACGAGAGACTCAGGTCCTGGTGGTAGTGCAGCACCAGCGGCAGCGGCCCGAACTGCAACGGCAGCGTCACGTCCACCGGAATCGCGCCGATGGCATTGAGGTTCGACGTAAACTGCGGGTCGGTCTGGCCGTCCACGGTCATCAGGAACCCGGCGCCGCCCGTCAACGTGATCTGCGCTTGTGGACCCGGGCCGCCGAGGTTGAAGTTGAAGGTGAACCTGGGCGCCTCCAGGCGAAGCACGATCTTGATGTCGATACTGAGTCCGACCTTGTGCGCCGTCAGGTCGACTCCGAGGCCGCCGCAGTCGATGAAGCACGGCGCGGCAGACAGCACGTCGTTAAAGGTGTTGGTGGGCAGGTTGGGCAGCTGAGACGAGTACGATGCCGGCACCACACCGTACCGGGACGCCGGGGCATCGGCGAACGCCAGCGCACTCGCCGCCTGGCGAGAAGCCGTCCGCATCGGGCGCCAGCGGCCGTCGGGCGAGACGACGAAGTACTGGACGCGATCGACCACGAGATCGGATCCGGATCCCGCCGACCCACCCCTGGCCGGCGCGCCAGTTCCGCCGGCCGCCTGCTTCATCTGGTCGTAGTACGGCGAGCCGAACGTGCCGGGGAAGTTAGGCTCCTCGACGGCCGTCAGCGAAGTCAGGTCGAGCGGCGCGTCGTACGCAAAGTTGCCTTTCTTGATGATGTCAGTGATCTGCGCGGGTCCAAGCATGACCTGCACATCGTCGCCGGTGCGCGTGAGCTTGAGAATGCGCCCCACGCAACTGGTCGTCGCGAAGACAAGGTCGCCGACCTTGAGCGCCGCGATTCTGGGATCCGTAGCGTCGAGCGTCCAGCTCAGTCCGTCACCTGCGGCGGCTTTGATTGCCTTGTCGCCGTGC
>JBOGIZ010000575.1:0-1897 GCA_050747805.1 Vicinamibacterales bacterium
GCCGACGTCCTGCAGATCGATGACCAGAACGTCGATGTCGGCGAGCATCTCGCGCGTCGGTTCTCGCGTTTCGCTGTAGAGCGAGAAGACGGGCACGCGGCGCCTGGCATCCTCTCCGTGCGGGGACTCGATCATGTTCTCCTGCACGTCGGAGCGGAAGCCGTGCTGCGGACCGAAAAGCGCCGCCAGCGTCCAGTCGCCTTCGGACAGCCGGTCGGAGGCATGCCGCAGCCGGCTGTCCACCGACGCAGGGTTGCAGACGAGTCCGATGCGGCGCCCGTCGATCAGCCGGCGATCCGGGCCGTCGATCAGCCGCTCGAGGCCGAGGCGAACCATGCGCGGATTATATGCGGCGCGCACGATCCAGCAGCCGCTGCGCGATCGCGGTCCCGCTGAGCGCGTCGCCGTACGTGTTGCAGCGGAAGCGGATCAGCTGATCTCCGCGAGCGACGACAATGTCGCGCTCCACGTGTCGCGCCTCGCGTACCGCGGCCCATGGGATTTGGAGCAGCTGCGGGCCTCCGACAAAGATTGCGCGGGTCGCGCTCAACAGCAGCCGTCCTGACGGCTGGGCCGCGTCGTCGGGCATCGAGACGGGTGCCGTGAAATGACACGCGTCGGCACCGACGACCCGATGGGAGGTTTCGACGCGCGGCAGGGCTCCGCGTTCGAGCTGGGCCTCGAGCGCGAGCACCTGATACGCGGCGTCGAGCATCTCGCGTTCGATCTCGACGTCGTCGCCGGCCGCCCCACGGCTGTCGGCCTCGACCTCGAGCGCGGCGAGCCCGGCGAGATCGCGCCGCTCGAGTGCGACCGCCCACGCGCGGCGCCACGTGCGCAACCGCTCCTCCGCCTCGCGCCCGGAGTTCGATCGTCTCCAGTTGAAAAGTCGCACTACGCGCCGCTCTGTCTGCAATCGAGACTCGGCCCGCCCGGCCGAGTCATGTCTTTGCGCGGCGTGGGGGAACAGGAGCGGGCGTGAGGCGCGCCGAGCGCCGGAATTCGCGCCTTCCGAATGTGAGTATCTGGCGCTGACATTGCACGCGCGTCAGTCCAGCCATGGGGTGCCGCACGAGATTTCTGGATAGAATGACGTAAAGATTGCCAGTGATCATAGCCGTCCTCAACAGCAAGGGAGGCGTCGGTCGCACGACGATCGCGGTGAACCTTGCCAGCGCCCTCGCGAGCCCCCGACGGCGCGTTCTGCTGGTCGACCTGGACAGCCAGGCGTCCGCATCGCTCTGGTGCGGCGTCGCCGCGCGCGATCTCAGGCCCTCGAGCGCTTCCTGCCTGATCGATAAGTACCCCATCGGCAAGGCAATCCGCCACACGCCGACCCCGCACCTGGATCTGCTCACCGGATCGATCGAGTTGGCCAACGTCGACATTGCGCTCTGCCAGCGGCGCGGCCGGGAAGCGGTGCTCAAGCGCATGCTCGAGCGGGCCGACAGCGACTACAACGTCATCGTTCTCGACTGCCCTCCAGGCACCTCGCTGCTTGGAATCAACGCCCTCATCGCGGCCGATGCGCTCCTCGTCCCCGTCGTCCCCGAGCCGCTGGCCATTGAGGCGCTTACTGTTCAGTTTGCGACGATCGAACGGGTGCGGGCGCGGATGGGGTCGCGCAGCCGGCTGCTCGGGATTGTCGTGTCGCTGCTCGAGGCCCGGCGGGATCATGCCCGCGAGCTCCTCGATCGCCTGAGGTCAGAGTATCGCGACAATGTTTTCCACACGGAAATTCGATGGACGACCGTCCTGGCCAACGCGCCGGCCGCACGGAAAACGATTTTCGCGCTCGCCCCGCGATCGGCGTCGGCCGATGCATTCCGGCGCCTGGCCGGCGAGGTTCTGCAGCGGCTGCCGGCGATCCGTCATTAATTCCCGAACGCCCATTTAG